>JAFGQJ010000002.1 GCA_016935715.1 Spirochaetales bacterium | reverse complement strand
GGTGCGGCAGCTGGTGCGCTGCGGAGCCCTGGACGGAATCGCTCACGGGTTGACCCGCCCCCAGATTCTGTGGAGCTACCTTCGCCGCCGCCGCGAGGGCGAGCTGTTCGCCCCCGAAGCCCCTCCCCGGGGGGACTACCCGGAACAGCTCAAGCTTCTGGACGAGCTCCGGACCCTGGGATTGATGGTCTCCCGTCACCCGGTCGCCCTGTTCCGCTCGGCGGCGGCCGATCTGGCCGACAGGATGGGCCTGCCGGCTCCGATCCCCTCCTCCAGGATTCCCGGCAGGGTCGGCCGGGAGGTCACCCTCGTCGGGCTGGCGGCGGCCGGCAAAGAGGCGCTGACCCGCCGCCCGGCAGGCTCCCCCGCGGAGCACTGCGAGACCCTGGTGTTCATCAGCTTCGAGGACGAATACTCCCTGTTCGAAACCGTGTTGTTTCCGCCGGTTTTCAGGCGCCATCGCCACTGCATCGAAGGAGGGGGGGTGATGCTGGTCTGCGGCCGGGTCCAGCAGGAGATGGGCGCGTACACGGTCTCGGTGCGCTGGGTCGGTCGTCCGGGCAGCGGCCGGGGCGGGACTCTTTTCGCTTGACAGGGTGCAGCCGGGGCAAGTATTTTTTTATTCAGAAACGTGCGATTCCCTCGAACCCGGATCATGGTGTACAATGAATTTCGGACAAGCCGGTTCGAGGAACACGAGAGGCGATACAGGGTCATGCCCGAAAAAAATAGAGTTTTTCTGTTTCATATCTTCCGAAAGGACGGAACCTCCATGTTCCTCCACCCTTTCGGAACACCGGACAAATTCGTCAGCGGCCTGGAGCGCAGCGACGTGGAGGGGCGCTACGGGATGGAGCCCAGGGTGGAGGCTCTGACCATGTTCCGCAATGACCTGTACCGTCAGATCGAAATCGGGGTCAAGAACTGGCTGAGCGACGCCCGCTTCGTACCGAAATTCCTGATCTCCTCTCTGGTTTTCGTGGTGGTCTACTTCCTCATGTCCTTCGTAGTCCGGGATCCCCTGCCGGTGATCGACGAGATCGCCATCGGCCTGGCTGCGTCGGTTGGCGCATTCCTGCTTCTCGGGCGCCGGGACATGAACTCGAAGGCGGCAACCCAGAAGAGGCTGGATCTCAGGGTGATCGTGGACAGGATCACCTTCAGAGAGAGCGCCTTTGTGAAGCAGGTGGAAGAGGCCCTGCATCGAAACGAGGCCGGCAGCATCGACGAGGTCGTCAGACAGATCGTAGAGCCGGCGCGGCAGGAGCTGGGAGAGGAAGTACGGGAGGAGGCTGCCCAGTTCATCCGGGCGCTGGAGAGCAGGTTCAACTTCAAGAAGCTGCAGAGGGAGGAGCGCGTGCTCAAGCGGATCATGGGGCGAAGTCCCGGGGAGATGGACAGGAGTTTCGCCCGCCTGGTGGAATCGAAGAAGTACGATTTCCCTCTCTACGCGGTGTACAAGAGCTTCAAGAAAACTGTGACCAACCAGAAATAGGTGCCGATCCCGGATCAGGAGAAGATGGCGCTTTCGGCGGTTCTCTTTTTCAGGTAGTGTGAAAGCAGGGCCAAGCCCACGGCCATGTTTTCGTTGCGGATGGTGACGTCGGCCGGGGCGCTCAGCTGCGTGGGGGCGAAGTTCCAGATGGCCTTGATATTCTGCTTCACCACCAGATCGCAGATCGCCTGGGCCGCCTCCTTCGGCACGGTGATGATCGCGATTCCCACGTCGAAGCTCTGGACAATCTCGGCCAGCTTCTCCAGCGGCTGAACCGTGAAGGCGCCGATCTTCCGGTCGAGCTTCTTGGGATCCTTGTCGAACACGGCGACAGTCTTCAGTCCGTACTCGTTCAAACCGGGGTACTCGACCAGTGCGGAACCCAGCTTGCCCGCGCCGATCAGGATGGCCGTGTTCTCCGTGTTGATGCCGAGGAAATCTCCGATTGCCTGCTTCAGCCCGGAGACGGAGTATCCCGACTTGGGTTTGCCCTTGTAGCCGATCACGGACACGTCCTTGCGAACCTGCGTGTCATCCACGCGGAAGAAGTGGGCCAGGTACTTGGAGCTTACGAAGCGCTCGCCCTTCTGCTCCAGATCCGAAAGGATCTGGTGATAATAGGGGATGCGGCGAAGTGTCTGAACGGGAATCGTCGATTCGGGTTTCTTGATTCTGTCGGTGTCGTTCAATTGAGCTAAACGGTAGCGAATCGGATCGAGAAAGTCAATCGCCGATCCGCAGCTGCTCTTCCATGTCCCTCTGCTCGGCCAGGGCTTTTTTCGCGGTTTCGATGTTGGCGAGTGCGGGGGCGTAGGTTTCATCGATCTCGAGGACCTGCTTCCATTTCCCGATCGCCCCTTCGAAATCCCCTTCGGCAAACAGCTCCAGTCCCTGGAAATACAGTGCGTCGATCCCTCTCTGGGCGTCCCCGCGGCCTCTGTCGCCGAGGTTGAGCTTTGCCTGGATACTGAACTTGTCCAGGGGATTTACACGGCCGCTGAGATCGAGATTGTAGTTCAGCACGAAGCTGAACTTCTGCAGGTCGACACTGCTGCCCAGGCTGATTCTGGGGTTTTCCCCCTTCCACCGAAAACCGGTCTGGAGGCCGAGGAAGTTGGTGACCATGATGTTGAAGCCCGTGGCCATGTACCAGCTCTCCGCCGGAGCTTCCTGGGGGAAGAAGCTGAAGGGAAGGCCGAAATCGAAGGCCCAGGTGAGGGGACGAATCGGGGCCCAGGCGAATCCCACGGTCGCCAGGCTCGGCAGCGGGTCCCCCAGGGCGGGAAAGCCGAGATTCTTCACGACCGCGCCCACGGAAAAGTTCTTGCTCCGGGAGATGTGAAACTTCAGGAAGTTGAAACGGGTCAGGATGCCGATGTCCACCATCGCGGTCAAGGCCGACTGGTCGGGGTAGAAGGCGTTCGGGATGTTCCGGTAGGCGGTTTTGAGATTCGCCCCCACGCCCAGTCCGTGGAAGTTGAAATCCGAAAAGAAGTTGTAGGATACGTTGAGGGTGGCAATGGTCTCGGAGATGTAACCCCTGTTTTCCCGGTCACCCCACTCGTTGTACTCGGTAAAGGGGACGTAGAGGAACTTGCCCCCCACCCCGATGCCCAGATCGTCGAAGCGGACCGTGTACACCACAGTCTCGAGATTGGAATCCGCTATCCAGCTGTGGTGGTAGAAGGACAGCTCCGTAAGCTCCAGGGAAGAGCTTGCGGAGGGATTCGCTTCAAGGAAACCCGAGTCCAGGGACACGGCGGTATAGGCGGTGCCCATGCCCTCGTATTTCCCTCCCATCGGAATCAGCAGAGTGGGGAAGGCGGTCAATCCCGTGTTCGGGTCGGCGTAACGGGACAGACGGTCTCCGAGGCTGTAGTAGAAATCAGAGAAATCCGCCCACAGCGGAAGCACGGCGAGAAGAAGAATTATCCCAGCGAGCAGAAGCCTCTTCATCTACAAGAAAATATACATCCTATTCATCCAAGATTCCAGATTCGAACGAATCCGTTCCTAGCTACACTATCGGTCGTTTCGACATTTCGCTGTACGTGCACGGCTGTTTTCCGTCGATAACAATGGTAGATTATAGTAGGGTAGATTTAAATAATCCTCAAAACTTTTTTGGGGGCAGAAACAGCGTTGTTTTCTCCTTCGGTGCGGGCAAGAACCATATTCCTCGCTCTCCTGCTGTGTCTCGTGGCAGCGGTCAGCGCGCAGGGCAGGGGCAGCGCCGAGCGGGAGTCCCGCCGGCGCCTCGCCGAGGTGGAGCGCCTGATCGAGGAGAAGCGCTACAACCAGGCGGTGCGTCTGCTCTCCGAAGTGGTCCAGGAGGACCCGGATCGCTTCGATGCGGCGGAGGTGCTGATGGAGCAGATCCGTGCCCGCCGCGCAGAGATCGACGAAGCTTTTGCCGAGCTGAACCAGGCGATTCGGGACAATGAGCCCGAGCAGGTGGTCGTGGGGCGGATCGAGCACCTGGAGGAGCTGAATCCCTATCCCAGCCCGGCGGAGGAAGCGCTGATAGCCAGACTCCTGGAAACCGGCATCTGGGTAGTGGCGAAGCAGCGGGAGTTCGAAGAGGCGATGGACAGAGCCAGGGCGCAGATCGATGCGGGAGAGTTTCGGCAGGCCGTCTCCATCTACCTGGATGCCTTCGAGATTGCCAGGGATGGTTTTGAAGATGCCAAAGACAAACACGGTAATATCGTCATCAATTCTGTGTATGCCGCTCTGGATGATCTGAAGCAGGCGATCGAGGGCTACGATACCATTTCCGAAGCCCTGAAACCGTTGACCCAAGCGTTCGGAGAGGATCTGGGAGCGCTTCCCTCCGAAGTGGATGCCGCCTCCGGCGTCCTGGAGGCCATGGCCGCTTCGATAGGAACGGTGCAGCGCTCCGGTACGACTCTCTACAATCAGGAGCAGCGGATCCGGGAACGCTCATCCGACACCAAATCATTCCTGTTCCTGGTTCATGG
>JAFGQJ010000213.1 GCA_016935715.1 Spirochaetales bacterium | reverse complement strand
GTGTTCCCCCAGGTGGCCGACCGGGACACGGTGATCGTGCACATCCTGGGCCAGATGGGCCGCTGGCTGGCCTTGCCGCTGGCCCTGACCATCATCTTTGCGGCCGTCAGCACGGCCAACTCGATCATTCTCACGCTTTCCTCGATGCTCACCCGGGACGTGCTGCGGCAGAAGCGCAGCGCCTGGTTCGGGAGGCTGTTCATCGTCGTGCTGACCCTGCTGGTCGTGCTGTTCTCGCTGACGCGGCCCAACTACCTCGTGGAGCTCTCCGTGTCCTCCTCCCGGATCCTTATGGTCTTCCTGCCCCTGTTTCTCGGCCTGTTCCATCTCAAGATGGGCAGTCGGCTCGCGGGGGTCCTGACCCTGGTCGGGGGCGGCGCCTTGGCCATCCTGTTCGGGTCCCTGGGCGCGCGGCTCAGCTCGGTGTGGACCCTGCTGGCCGCCCTGGGCATGTTCTTCGTGGGAGCCGGCCTGGACAGGCTGCTCGCGGGGAGGAAAGGCGCGTAGCGCGCGGGTTCCTTCCGTTGCCCGCCTTGGCGCCGCACAGGGGGCCGGATATGCTGCATGTGATGCGATTTTCGATTGCACAATCGAGTATCAATCAGGTCCCGGCATTTCCCGGATTGAGACTCCGTATCAGCAGTTTTTCCAGCTCCACGGCCAGGGTCATGGTCAGGCTCAGGGCCAGGCAGATCCCGAGCTGGGGGGCGGACAGCGCTACGGTGGAGAAGAAGCCCTGGAGAAAGGGCAGGTAGATCACGGCGAGCTGGAGGCAGAAGGTCGAAGCAACGGCGAGCAGCATGTACGGATTGGACAGCAGACCGATGCGAAACAGGCTGTCATGCCGCGACCGTTCCGCCAGGGCAAGGGTCAGCTGGGAGAATACCAGCGTGGTGAACAGCATGGTGCGCCAGGTGCCGGCAGCGGGAAACGTCTCCAGCATGGCTGCTCCGAACAGGCCGTACTGGCTGCCCCCCACCCACAGGGCCAGGGCGGACATCAGCAGGCCCACCCAGAGGATGTGCACCCCGGTGTTGCCCGTGAGGATCGGACGGGACGGTTCTCTCGGGGGGCGGCTCATCACGTCCTTCTCGCCGGGCTCCACTCCCAGGGCCAGGGCGGGAAGCCCGTCGGTGACCAGGTTCATCCAGAGGATTTGGACGGGAAACAGGGGCAGGGGAAGGCCGAACAGCGGCGCCAGCAGCATGACCAGGATCTCCGCCCAGTTGCTGGCCAGTATATAGCGGACGAAGCGCAGGATGTTGTCGAAGATGATCCGCCCTTCCTCCACCGCCGCCACGATCGTGGCGAAGTTGTCGTCCTGCAGAACCATGGCTGCGGCCTCTTTCGAAACGTCGGTCCCCGTTATGCCCATGGCCACCCCGATGTCCGCGGATTTGAGCGCAGGGGCGTCGTTGACCCCGTCACCGGTCATGGCCACGATGTGCCCCCTCTCCTGGAGGGCATCCACGATCTTGAGCTTGTGCTCCGGAGCCACCCGGGCATAGACGGAGACCTGCTCGACCTGATCGACGAGGTCGGCGGTCTCCATCGCGGAAAGATCCTGGCCGCTGAGCACGCGATCCGAGTTGCCCAGGCTGAGCTGGCTCGCGATGTTGCGGGCGATCAGCGGGTGGTCTCCGGTTATCATGACGGGGCGGATCCCGGCCCGGCGGCATGTTTCCACGGCATCCCTGACTTCCGAGCGCAGGGGGTCGAGCATGCCGACCATGCCCACGAAGGCCAGATCCATCTCCCAGCGGTCCTGGCTCTCCGGGCCGTCGGTAATCTTCGCGGCCACCCCCAGCACGCGGATCCCCTGGGCGGCCAGGTTTTCGTTGGCTCCCTGGATCCGGCGCTGCCAGCTTTCGGTCAACGCTTCGGTGCCCTGAGCGCGCCACACCGAGGAGCAGACCTCCAGCAGACTGTCCACCGCTCCCTTGGTGAACACGACCGCCGCATCACTGCCGGCCCCCGTCTCCGGGCTCCCGATCCAGGCCGTGAAGATCCCGGACAGCCGTTCGGACAACCGGCTGTCCGGCGGTAGCGGCGTTTGACCTCCCGGCGCCTTGCTTTCGGCATCTTCCCCTCCGCCGCCGGCTGGATCCTGCGGTGACCGGAAAGCGGACAGCCCGTGCAGGGTGGTCATGCGCTTGCGCTCGGAGTCGAAGGGAAGCTCCCCGATGCGGGGAAGCAGATCCTCCAGCGCGGGTTTGGGCAGACCGCTGCGGGCGGCGGCAGCCACAAGGGCGCCCTCGGTGGGATCGCCGATCGTTTCGAAATTCTCCCCCCCCTGCTCGAGAACCGCGTCGCTGCACAGCGCCGCTGCGCAGAGCAGCAGCAGCGCCCCGGGATCCTCCGCAGCTGCGTCCGTCCGGGCTCCGGCCCCGGCTTCCGGCTCGGCTCCGTGATGGTCCGGCTGGAGCTCCACCCGGCGGTCGAGCAGGTCCAGCACGCTGACGGTCATCCGGTTCTGGGTCAGAGTGCCCGTCTTGTCGGAGCAGATGACCGTGACCGAGCCCAGGGTTTCCACTGCCGGAAGCTTGCGGATCAGGGCACGGCGGCGGAGCATCCGCTGGGCTCCCAGGGCCAGGGCTATGGTTACCACTGCCGGCAGCCCCTCCGGGATGGCGGCGACGGCCATGCTTACCGCTGTGATGAAAAGGTCCTTGAGCGCCCGCCCCTGGAGAAACCAGCCCTCCAGGGCGACAACGGTGATGAGGCCCAGTGCGCAGAAAACCAGCACGACGCTCAGAGAAGCCAGCTTTTTCTGGAGGACGGTTTTTTCAGGTACGGTTTCCTGGATCAGGCTGGCGATGTTGCCCAGCTCGCTCGACATGCCCGTGGCGGTCACGACGGCCCTGCCTCGCCCGTAGGTGACCGTGGTTCCCATGTAGAGCATGTTCTTCCGGTCTCCCAGGGGCAGATCCGCCGCCCGGACAGCAGCCGGGTCTTTAGTCACCGCCTCAGCCTCGCCGGTCAGGGCGGCCTCCTGGACCTTGAGATTGGCAGCCTCGACGATCCGGCAGTCCGCCGGCACCAGGTTGCCTGCCTCGACCAGGACGAGATCTCCCGGGACCAGCTCCCGGGCCGGGATCTCCCGGACCTGGCCGTCGCGAAGCACCCGAACCTTGGGTGCGGACAGGCCCTTCAGCGCGGCCAGCGCCTTCTCCGCCCGGAACTCCTGCCAGAAACCCAGAAGTGCGTTGAGAACGACGATCACCAGGATGACCAGGGCGTCCTCCCACTCGTGAAGCAGGAGCCCCGAGACCCCCGCGGC
>JAFGQJ010000035.1 GCA_016935715.1 Spirochaetales bacterium | reverse complement strand
GGCAGCTGCTGTCCTTCGCCCGGGTGCTGGCCCATGATCCGGACGTGCTGATCCTGGATGAGGCTACTGGAAACATAGACACGGAAACGGAGAAGCTCATCCAGGAGGCGCTGGGCAAGCTCCTTCAGAACAGAACCTCCCTGGTGATCGCTCACCGTCTTTCGACGATCCGCAATGCCGACAGGATCCTGGTTCTGCACAAGGGCGAACTGTTCGAATCCGGAACCCACGAGCAGCTGCTGGCGAAACAGGGTTTGTACTACAATCTCTACCAGATGCAGTATCTCGATCAGAGCTCCAGCGTCAATCCGTCGTAGGCCAGCTGTACCTGGATGGGGCTGTAGTAGGGACTTTCAGGGTCGGCAAACTGCGGGTCCACCTCCCGGTGAAGCACGTCGTGGCAGATGTGGGTAAGGAAGGCCCGTTTCGGCTGCAGATCGGAAACCACGGCGAGAGCCTGGGAGATGTTGAAGTGCGTGGGATGCTCGGTATGCCTGAGAGCACCGAGGATGAGCACCTCCAGGCCGTAGAGCTTCTGCCGCGTGGATTCGGGAATCGCTGACACGTCGCTCAGGTAGGCGACCTCTCCGAACCTGTATCCCAGGATTTCCATGGATCCGTGGTACACGGGCAGGGGCTCCACCGTCATTCCCTCGAGCAGGAACCGGCCGTTCAACGCCACCAGCTCCACATTCGTGATCCCGCCGCCCTTCTGAATCAGCGGATCGAAAAGGTAGTGGTAGATGTAGGTTCTGAGGTAGCGGAGGTGCTCCGGCCGTCCGAACACGGGTATGGCTTCCCTGCGCCGGGATGTAAATACCCTCAACTCGTCGATGCCCGCCACGTGATCGAAATGGGTGTGGGTGAGAAGCAGGTAGTCGATCCCGTCGATTCCTTCCCGGATCGCCTGGACGTGGAAGTCCCGGCCGCAATCGACGAGGATCCTCTTCCCTCGGACCGTGAGCAGGATGGAGGCGTTGGTCCGCACATCCCTGGGATCCTTCGATCTGCAGGTCGGGCAGGAGCAGGCGATCATCGGCACTCCATGACTGGTGCCGGTGCCCAAAAAGGTCAGGGTCATCCGCGTCCGCCGTTCATCAGAAGGGCTTGCTCCCCCTTCTGCGGATGTATATCTGGTCTATGGCGGCGCGGTCGGGCAGAGACAGCAGGAACATCACCGTATGGGCGATGTCTTCGGGCTGCAGGAGGATGGCAGAATCCAGATCCGGACGAGCGGAGGCGATCATGGTTGTGTCCACTCCGCCCGGAAGAATCGCCGAAACGCGGATGCCCGCATCCTGGACTTCGGCTGCAAGAGATTTGGTCAGCCCCAGGACGGCGTGTTTGCTGGCCGTGTAGGCCGCCTGATTGGGGTAGCCCTTGAAGCCGACGACGCTGCAGATGTTGATGATCGTTCCTCTGTTTTTCGGGATCATGAGCTTCAAGGCCTGCTGGCAGCAGAGAAAGGCCGCTCTGGCGTTGATGCGCATCACTGTGTCGAAATCCGCTGCGGGAAAATCCAAAACCGGTCCGAACAGACCCACGCCGGCGTTGTTGATCAGGATATCCAGCCCACCGCCGTGTCCGTGCTCACCTTCATGCCCGCGTTCGTGCTCGCGGATCCTGTCGAACAGAGAGGCGATCTCCTGTTCACCGGCCAAATCCGCGGGAACCGGCACGGCTGTCCCGCCGCTGCGGCGGATCTCCCGGGCCGCCGCTTCCAGCTGGTCGGCGGTCCGGGCAGCCAGGTACACCCGGGCCCCGGCTGCAGCCAGAGCCGAGGCGATGGCGCGGCCGATGCCCCGCCCGGCACCCGTAACCAGGGCGCTCTGCCCGCCCAGATCGACCTTCACGGCGCCCATCAGCAGAATGCCTGGTAGATGGCCCTGACCGCGTTCTCGAAATCGGCGGTCTCCACCCCCACGAGGATATTGATCTCCGAAGAGCCCTGATCGATGAGTCGGATGTTGATCCCCGCATTGGCCAGGGCCGTGAACAGTCTGGCTGCTATCCCGGGACGATAGGCCATCCCCTCGCCCACCGTGGCGATCAGGGAAAACCCGCTGGTGATCTCCACGCGATCCGGCTCCAGCTGCCTGCGGATGTCCTCCATGACCCGCTCCGCCTTGCCCTTCAGGCGCTGGTCGCTGACGACCACCGACATGGTGTCGATCCCGGAGGGAGCAAGCTCGAAGCTGATCCCGTATTCTTCGAGGATGCTGAACAGCCTTCTGGCGAAACCCACACGCGTGTTCATCAGCAGCTTCTCCACGCAGATGATCGAAAATCCCGTCTTTCCCGCGATTCCGACCACCGCCCTGTCCTTGGTATCCCGATGATGGACGATCATCGTGCCGGGGTCGTTCGGGTAGTGGATGTTGCGGATGTTGATCGGGATCCGCTCCCGTGACACGGGGGAGATGGCTTCCTCGTGAAACACATTGGCACCTATGTAGGCGAGCTCGCGGATCTCACGGTATGTGACGGTTCGCATCGGCTTGGGGTTTGCTACGATATTGGGGTCACTCATGAAAAATCCCGACACGACCGTCCAGTTCTCGTATACCACAGCCCCGACGGCCCGCGCTGCGATCGCACCGGTGATGTCCGAGCCGCCGCGGGAGAAGGTCCTGATCGCCCCATCCGGTCCGGCTCCGTAGAATCCGGGGATTACGTAGAGTCCCTCCCCGCTGAGGGCGGAGCGCAGGCTCTCGCAGCTTCCCTCCGCCACGGATCCTTCGGCGCCGATGGTGATGTGATCGGCCGCCTCCACGAACCGGGCCCGGAGAAAATCCGCCACTATGCGGGCGCACAGATGCTCTCCCCGGGAGGCGACGAAGTCCCTGGGCGCTCCGGCGCGGATCCGTTCATCCAGATCGGAGAGAAGCTTCTCCACATCCAGCCCGATTCCGAGCTCCCCGGCGATCTGCAGGTAGCGCTCACGGATCAGATGAAACGGTTCGTCGATATCGAGGCCCTGACCGGCCAGCTCGTGGCATAGGTAGAGCAGATCCGTGATCTTTTTATCGGTCTTGCCGCGCCTGCCGGGGGCCGAGACCACGATGAAGCGTCTGCGAGGGTCCAGCTGAACCACCGACAGGATGTTGCGGATACCTTCTGCGTCGGTAACCGAGGAACCGCCGAACTTGCAGACCACTGCTTCCATGCACTTCTCCTGCAGGATTCCGAAGCTCCACTGTAAAGGGAAGCTTTAAAATTGGTCAATAGTACCGGCCGGCGGCGGATCGATCGCTTCAATCGGCTCCGCGCGGCCATGACGACCAAGGAGATCCCCCAGGAGCTCCGGATTGTCGATCAAATCCTGCTTCACGGACCGGGACCGGCTCTTGATCCAGGCCTCCACCCTCATAGCCGCTCCCTTTCCCGAGTACAGCTTCCAGCAGGCCGCGATGGCCACGGGCGTGAAGCTGCGGGTAATCTTCGCGCCCCGGCCGCTGCGGTGGGCCCTGACCCGCCCGATCAGGTCCCTGGCATAGCCGGTGTAGTAGCTGCCGTTGGCGAGCCTGAGCATGTAGACCCAATAAAACGCCTGTTCCTTCCCGCCCATACATTGTATGGTCTCCAGTGTAATGGCGGACCGGAGATTGCACAACCGGCTGACCCGTTTGACGTACCTGCTGCTCATCGAGCCGCTTCTGCATGGGGCAAAACAGCGGGTATGCAGCCTTGTCGGGGAGCTCGGGAAATCCAGGATTCTGGAAATCGGCTGCGGCACGTGCGTGCAGGCGGTGATGATCGCGAAAAGGGGGATTCAGGTAACCGCGGTGGATCTTTCCGATGAGCTGTTCCCCCCTCCCCTCTCGGCTCGGCTGCCTCCCACGCTGCGCTTCTTTCAGGCGGACGGACGGGCTCTCCCGTTCCGAGACCGGGAGTTCGACCTGGTGTTGACCTCCATGGTGCTTCATCAGATGGCCCCGGCAGGCCGCCCCGCCCTCCTCGGCGAGATGGGCCGGGTACTGCGAGCGGACGGAACTCTGCTGATCATGGACTTCGACTTCCCGCTCGAAACCGACAGGGGATGGCCTGCCCGCCTCATCCGCTGGATCGAGAAGATGGCCGGTAGAGAGCACCACGGAAACTTCCGCAACTTCATGGCAACCGGCGGGGTACCGGCCCTGCTGCAGAGCTTCGGAGCTCCGCAGTTCTCGCGCCATCCGATCCTGGACGACCGCGGAGCCATATTCGAAGTACCGCAGAGGGACGGCCGGGAGGAAGGCGGGTGATCAGCTGTCCAGTGCCTCCGTGTTGCCGCAGGCGCTCCTGACGAAGGCTTCGGCCTTCTGCGCACCGCTCGACCCTTCCGCCCCGACGGCGCGGAAGATGTGCGCAAGGATTTCCTCCCACGAACCCTCGCCGTACACCCGCTCGACCATCGCCTTTTCCCTGAGCAGGTTGAGCACGAGGACCTCGTTCACAGAGGTCTCTTCGATCGCGTGGCGCAGGATCTCGGCGGTCTCCCGGAACAGGGTGGCGCAGCGTTCGGCTGCAACTGCCGCCAGATCCAGGGTATCGGAAGCGATGCTCTGACAGAGATCCACCACCTGCCTGATGTGGCTCAGCTCGTGTTCCTCCTCCTCATCGAACTTGTAGCCGATCCGGTCGGTCAGCTCTTCGATGCGCTCCAGGTACTCCAGCTCGCTGCGGTACTGGGGCACGTAGTTCTCCAGCTGGTACAGACTCTCCAGGAGGATCATGAACAGGTGGAATCCCGTTCCGATGTAGGCATCGATGGATTTCCGCACCAGCGATATGCGCAGCTCGGAAAACACCCGGCGGGCCGCTGTCCTCTCCGCCTCCCGGCTGTTCACTAGATTTCGCTCCAGATCCGTGAGCCTCGAAGCGATCGAATCTGCCTCGGTGGCATCACGCAGTTCACTGCGGAAGAGAAAGTGGGCTTTTTCCTTGATGTCGAAGACCAGGGTCTGCTCCAGATTTTTTATCTTCTCGAACAGCCCGAAGTCCTGAAAGTCCCCGCCCTGCTTCCGGAGATTCTTGAACTCCCGGTAGATGTCCGAGTACAGGAGATACGCCTTCAGGAAGCGGATGACGAGGAAGGAAAAATCCTCCTTGCGCCTCCTGTCGATGTACTGTCTCTTGACGCGGTCCATCTGCGCTCTACTTCTTCATCACCCGGCTGGGGCCTCTCTCCAGAGCTATCTTCCCCGTGCGAATCGACTCCAGGATGCGGTAGTCCATGAAGAGATTGAAGGCGTTGTCCACGGAGCCGGTGTC
>JAFGQJ010000212.1 GCA_016935715.1 Spirochaetales bacterium | reverse complement strand
GGCTGGAAGGGGGACACCGCTAAGGAGGAAGCTCATGAAAACGATGAGAAAAACACTGGTTCTTTTTCTCATGCCCACTCCTAATGTAGCACAGTTCTCAGGGAATTAAAGGCAGGACGGCAAAAAAAATTCCGGCTTCCCCGACTGCGGTAAAGGCCTCCTGTTCCCAGCCGGCTACCAGGTACTGCCCGTGCAGGAACAGATCGCGATAGATACAATCCCGGGGCAGAGGGGGGAGCCGCAGACGCTGTATCCGGCGGGACCCGGCGGCCGCCTGGAGAAGCAGGCCGTCGGGCAGCAGCAGCAGAAGTCGCTCGTCTCGGCGGAAAGCGGAAAGTGTGTAAAGGCGGATCCGTTCCGCGCTGGTGAAGTCGCCGGGATGGTATTCGAAGCGACGGACCACGGACCGGTCGGCGGATCGTATGTGGAGATGATAGGCGGTAGAGATTCCGGATTCGTCGAGGAGAGAGCGGGCTTCAGAGAGCAGCACCTTCAAAGCGGTATCCTCCCCGGGATTGCGGAAGCAAAAAGACTGTCTGTAGGCCAGCTCCCCGATTTCTTCCTCCCGAAGATCCTCGGGATCGAAGCGGGAGTAGGAGAACAGGGTCCGGTTGGAATCACTGTACTTCCACTGGAAGTACAGCTCCCGCTGCGTGGCGGGTACAAAACCCACCGCTTCCCACTCCGGATGCTCCTGCTGATAGGGAGGGGTGAGGAACTGATAGTTCCCGCTGGCGACGGACAATCTCAGCAGGCTGATCCCCTGAAGCTTCAACTCTGTTTGGCTGACAACGTTGAGAAGCTCGTTGAAATACAGGTGACAGAGAAGGGAGCCGGCTTCGGGGGCCGGTTCGGGAATGACGGTTGTCAATGTACGGTAGCGGAAGATCATGGGGTCGTAGAAATAGGCGAACCGCGGCAGGCCGTCCGTTTCAGGGATCAATTCGGCCACGCCGTGGCCGTTCACGCCCAGATACAACCGTTCGTCCAGCACGACCAGATCGGAAACGCGGGCCTGCACGGTCCAGGGCCGGAAAGGGGTGGGCGGGTGTTCCCGCTGCCCGGAAATGGGGGAAAACTTGCCGTTTTGGAGCTGAAACAGCGTGCCGCCGAGGGACTGCCCGGGCTGCGGTTCGGTCTTTTGTACCCTGCAGCCGCTCAGAGCTGCGAGGGCGCTCAGAATGAGACACGCCAGAACGAACGCCGCTGCGGCGAGGGGGTGAGGCTCTCTAGTAGGCTTTGGCAAACACGGCAAGCTCGGTCGCCTTTTCTCCGCAGAGGATGCAACTGTCGAGCTGATGCTCATTGCGGCCCATGGGCAGTACGCGGATCGTGGCTTTGGTTTCTTCCTTGATCTTCGCTTCGCACTCGGGATTGCCGCACCAGCCGCCCTCGACAAAACCGCCCTGATCCTCGATGATCCGTTTGAAGCTCTTATAATCCTCCGCTCGATGGGTGTTCTCCTTGCGGAAGGTCAGGGCCCGGTGGTAGAGACCGTTTTGGATTTCCTCCAGAAGCTGCGTGATCCGGGTTTCCGCCTCCGCCACGGCGACTGGGATTTTCTCACAGGTGTCCCGTCGAACCAGGACGACCTGGCCGCTGGCCATGTCTTTCGGACCGGCCTCGACGCGGATCGGGATGCCCTGGAGCTCCGCCTCGGCGAACTTCCAGCCCGGCGAGTTCTGGTCATCCTCGTCGATCTGCACGGATACCCGGGTTTTCAGCCGCTCGTAGAGCTTCCTGGCATAGCCGATCACTTCGGCCTTGTTCTCGTTTTTGAAGATCGGCACGATCATTACCTGCACCGGCGCCAGCACCGGAGGCAGTACCAGACCGCGGTCGTCGGAGTGAGCCATGATCAGCGCGCCCACCAGTCGAGTGGACACCCCCCAGGAGGTTGCCCATACGTAATCCAGGGTCCCCTCCCTGGTCTGAAAGGTCACGTCGAAGGCCCTGGCGAAGTTCTGTCCCAGGTTGTGGGAAGTACCGGCCTGCAGCGCCCGCTTGTCCTGCATCAGACCCTCGATGGCGTAGGTCTCCACGGCCCCGGCGAACTTCTCGCTCTCGCTCTTGATCCCGGCGATCACCGGCAGGGCCATGTACTGCTCGGCGAACTTCTTGTAGACCATCAGCATCTTCAGGGTCTCTTCCTGAGCTTCCTCGGCGGTGGCATGGGCGGTGTGGCCCTCCTGCCAGAGGAACTCCGTGGTGCGCAGGAACAGCCGGGTGCGCTTCTCCCAGCGGATCACGTTGGCCCACTGGTTGATCAGCAGGGGCAGGTCCCGGTAGGACTGGATCCACTTTTTGTACATGCTCCAGATGATCGTTTCCGAGGTGGGACGGAGAACCAGCGGCTCCTCCAGCTGCTCCCCTCCGGCGTGGGTCACGACGGCCAATTCGGGGGAAAATCCCTCGACGTGCTCCGCCTCCCTCTTGAGGAAGCTCTCGGGGATCAGCATGGGGAAGTAGGCGTTCTGGTGTCCCGTCTCCTTGAACAGGGCGTCCAGGCTGCTCTTCATTTTTTCCCACAGCGCGAACCCACGCGGACGGATGACCATGCAGCCCTTGACCGGCGCATAGTCGGCCAGCTTGGAGCGGATGACGGTGTCCACGTACCACTGGGAGTAGTTTTCCGCGCGGGGGGTAATGCGTTCAGCCATTACAGGTACCGGATGCTCTTCCTGTGCTCGTGGCGGAACCCGGGGGTGAAGCGCACCGGCTTTCTCCCGAAGCAGACGCCGAGCTCCTCGTACAGAGACAGCATCTCCACGTCCACGTGGCGTTGGACGATCGCGTCCCTGGTCGGAACGTAGTTGATATCCCCCCGGATCACGCTGGCCACGGTAACGCCGGTGATGCCCTCCATCAGCAGAAGGACCGCCGCGGCACCCGCTTCCTTGCCGAAGTTCACGTCGAAGGCGGAGGTGTCGCCGCAGCGCACCAGGTGTCCCGGCAGGACTTCCCGGGCTTCCGGGATCTCATAGACCCCCGGCACGAACATGCCCATCTCTCTCATGAAGGCCTTGATCTCCGGGTCCGCTTTCATCCGCTGCTCGAGCTGCTTGCGCACGTACTTGCCCGCCCCGGCCAGCTTGACGTGTCCGAAGGAGTCCTTGCCGACGGTTTCGTCGGTCATGTGCTCTCCCCTGACGTCGGTGATCCCCTCGGCCACGACGATGGAATACGTTCCGGCGCGAACGTCGCTTTCCCGAACGCGGGCAATGTAGTAGCGCTTCATGTGCTCGTAGACCACGTCGAAATCCACCGGGACCTCCGGGATCAGGATACAGTCCGCGTCGGCGCCCAGGCCTCCCCGGAAGGCGGTGTGGCCCGCGTAACGGCCGAATACCTCGACGATCATGATGCGGTTGTGGCTCATCCCGGTCGTCTTCAGCTCCTCGACGAAGGTCGAGATGCGGTTGATGGCCGAATCCGCTCCCACCGAGTAGGTCTGCAGGTCCAGATCCATGGTCTTGGGGGCGTGCACGCAGGGGATGTCGTGATTGGTCAGGTCCACCACCACGCTTCCCGTGTCATCCCCGCCGGAGATGACCAGACCGCCGATCTCGAACTTTTTCAGACCCTCCACGACGCGCTCGTAGCGGTTCTCATCGGGAATTTTGGATATCTTGACCCGGGAATGGCCCGCCTCCGAGCCGGCCAGGCTGGAATGCACGTGGCTTACGCGGCTTTCGTCCAACAGAACGAG
>JAFGQJ010000211.1 GCA_016935715.1 Spirochaetales bacterium | reverse complement strand
CTGCCCGCCGGGCCGCTTGCCCGGAAAACGAGCAGGGCCGCCGCGACCACCAGGACCCAGCTCAAGCTCACCGCCCGCAAACGCCCCATCAGCAGCGCCAGGAGGGCGAGGAGCGTTCCCACGACGAGCACCACGGTGGTGATGCCGAGCAGCGGGATGAGCACGTAGCCTGAAAGAAACGTACCCACGATGCTTCCGATGGCCGAAACCGCGTAGATGCTGCCCACCGTGTTGCCCACGCGGGAGCTCTGCTCGAGGGCGTATTTGGCCATGACCGGAGAGACCGTTCCAAGGGCTGTGGAGGGGAGAAAGAACAGAACCAGGATCAAAGCCAGAGAGCGGATCACCATTGCCGCGGTGGCCGGGGTGAAAGCCCCCCGGTTCATGATCCGGAACAGGAGCAGGTCCAGAACCAGGACCAGGAAGGTGAGAAAGGAGGCGATCAACAGCAGCAGGCCGATGATGTTCCGCGGTGAAAATCTGTCAGCCAGCCGGCCTCCGACATAGTTGCCCAGGCTGATGCCCCCGAGAACCACGCCGATGATCCCGGTCCAGGTGTATAGGGAGCTTCCAAAGTATTTGGAGACGAGGCGGCTGGCGATGAGCTCGATGATCATCACGCCCATGCTGGAGACGAATACGACGAAGTGGGGAAGGTAGCGTTTTACCCCGTCCAATCCAGAACCACCTTTCCCGAGCGCCCGCTGCGCATCACTTCGAAACCTTTTTCGTATTCAGTGTAGTGGAAATGGTGGGTGATGAGCGGAGTGATATCCAACCCGGTCTGGATCATCATGGTCATCTTGTACCAGGTCTCGTACATCTCCCGGCCGTAGATTCCCTTGATCGTCAGGCCATTGAACACGACCAGATCCCAGTCCACGGCCGTGTGGGGCGGGAGAATTCCGAGCAGGGCGATCTTTGCGCCGTGGCACATGTTTGCCAGCATCTCGTTGAAGGCCTCCGCGGAACCGGACATCTCCAGACCCACATCGTAGCCTTCCTTCATGCCCAGCTGTCTTTGGGTGTCCGCAATGGTCTGATCGGGAACCTTCACCAGCCGGGTCGCCCCCATGCGCCCGGCCAGCTCCAGACGATAAGGATTCGGATCGCTCACCGTCACGTAGCGGGCCCCGGCGTGTCTGACTATGCCTGCGGCCATCATGCCGATCGGGCCCGCCCCGGTTATCAGCACATCCTCCCCGAGAACATCGAAGGACAGAGCCGAATGGGTGGCGTTGCCCAATGGATCGAAGCAGGACAGCACGTCCATGGAGATACCGGGATCGGCATGCCAGACATTGGTCTGGGGAATGCTCAGGTATTCGGCGAAGCACCCCGGCCGGTTCACGCCCACGCCGCTGGTATGAGCGCACAGGTGCCGGCGGCCGGCCAGGCAGTTGCGGCAATGGCCGCACACCAGGTGGCCCTCCCCGCTGACCACGTCCCCGGGGTAGAAATCCTTGACCAGGTCACCCACAGCTTCAACCGTCCCGGCAAACTCGTGTCCGGTGACCATGGGCACCGGAACGTTCCTGCGGGACCACTCGTCCCAGTTGTAGATGTGGACGTCGGTTCCGCAGATCGAGGTTTTGTGGATCTTGATAAGCACGTCGGTCAGCCCGACCTCCGGCAGGGGTACGTCCTCCAGCCAGAGCCCCGGCTCGGCACGTTTCTTGACCAGCGCTTTCACGGCACCATGCGCCTGCGGGCTCGGCCTACATGGCCAGCAGGTCGAAACCCGGATCCGCCAGCTGCTCCGGGGTCACGGTTTTTCCGGCCCCGATGAGCTGTCCCAGCCGTATGAGCTCCCGCGCCCTGCCCACGCTGGAGGCGGCGCTCAGCGTCCCGCCGACGTAAAAACCGGCCAGGAAGGACTTGTCCTCCGCCTTGCCGCGGAAAACGACCCGATCGAAATTCGGTGCATGACCGATGTAGCGATAGGATACTCCGTACTGCTTGCTCCAGAAGAAGGGCACTTCCCGGTACTCTTCCCGGGAGCCGAGCATGGAGCGGGCGGCATGCATGCCCTGCCGCCCCGCTTCCACCCAGTGCTCGATCCTCCGGGACTCTCCCCCTTTACCGCCCGGCACGAGGGCGATGTCCCCCGCGGCGAAGATGCCTTCCGCCGCCGTCTCCAGACGACCGTTCACCGGCACCGCGCCGTCCTGCACCAGGCCGCTGTCCTTCAGATATTCCACCGCCGGTCGAATTCCGATCCCGATGATCACGCAATCGGTCTTCAGCCGGCTGCCGTCCGCCAGCAGCACTTCGCCGACCCGCTCGCCGCCGGCAAACTCCTTTACGGTTTGGCCAAGGTGGAAGTTCACTCCGTTCTCCTCGTGGATCTTCCTGATCCTTCCGCCGATCTGCTCGCCAAACACCGTGGCCAGGGGAACATCTTCGGGAGCCACCACGTGCACGCCGATCTCCCGGCTGCGCAGGGAACAGGCCACCTCCAGACCGATGAAGCTTGCGCCGACGATCACCGCGGTTTTTGCGTGCTCCAGCTCGGCCAGGATCGCCTCGGCGTCCTGCCGGGAGCGCAGCAGGTGGCATCCCGGTTTGTCAGCGCCGGGCACCTCGAGACTCCGGGGCTTCCCGCCGGTGGCCAGCAGGATGCGGTCGGCGCTCATCGACGAGCCGTCGGCAAAGCTCACCGTCAAGCCCGCCGGATCCAGAGCCCGAACCGGCTTTTCGGTCAACACCTCGATCTTCAGCCGATCGTAGAACTTCCCTCCCCGCAGCGGCAGCCACTTGGCGGGCGCCTCCCCGGAAAGCAGATCCTTGCTCAGCATGGTCCTGTCGTAGGGACCGTGAGGCTCGCCGGTGACCATCACGATTCGGCCGGCGAAGCCTTCCCGCCGCAGGGTTTCCGCCGCAGCGTTGCCCGCCGCTCCCGCCCCCACGATCAGAAAGGTGCGGTCATCCTCTCCCTCCGGCATCGGGACCGTTCCCTTGCCGGTCTGCCGAATCCAGACCTGCCCGTCTTCCACCTTGGTCTCGTAGGAGGGAATGTCGTTCAATCCCGGCGGGGCGTCCAGGCGCCCGTCCCGGATGTCGAAGCGGGCATTGTGCCAGGGGCAGGTGACGATGTGTCCCACCACCAGCCCGTCGCTCAGGGGTGCGTGGTAGTGGCTGCACTCGTTCCCGCAGGCGTATATCTTTCCCCCGGAACGGACCAGGAGGACCTTCTTCTCCTCCACCTCGGCTGCGAGGGGAACGCCGTCTTTCAGCTCGCTTTCCGCTATCACTCTGACCCATTCGTTGCTCTCCATGGCAGCTCCTTTCGATGTCCGGTTCCTTTCGATGTCCGGCTCATCCCCGCCTCCTGGCGGCCAACAGCCCCAGCACCAGCCCGACCCCGGCGCCGGCGGCTCCGCATATCAGAATATTCTGACGCATCTTCTTGATACCCGTGACCGAGCGAACCAGATCATCGAGCACGTTCTTCGAGGGGCTGAGCAATACCTGGAGGCTCACGTACCCGCCGGATGTCCGTGCGAAGATCAGATAGCCCACGGCCAATCCGATGACTGCGACGATGATCAGCAGCGCGATGATGCGCCTCATGATTGCCCTCCTCGAAGGTGCTCTCTCAGATAGGTATACAACTTGGCATCCAGGATGCGTGCCTTGCTGCCGGCCTGCCGAAGAAAGGTGCCGAAATCCTGCCTCCGGAGCGTGAACACCCGTATCCTTTCCGAACCCTCGTGGCGGGGGGCAACCGTCGGCCGCTCCCCCACTACCATGTACACCATGTGGACGATCTCCGTGGAAAGCCCTGCGGTGGTGCTGACTCCCGGCCCGACGTGGAGCACCCGGCCGGTGTACCCGGTTTCTTCGGCCAGCTCCCGGCGGGCGGTTTGCTCGACGGTTTCTCCCGGATCGATCAGTCCCGCCGGAAACTCCACGACCTCCGTCTCAAAGGGCACTCTGTACTGCTCGATGAGAACCAGGGAGCCGCTGTGCTCCGTGACGGCCACGATCACCGCCGCTTCCCGGCGTTCCCGGCGCTCGATGTAGGTCCAGCTTCCCTGTTTTCCCTCGGTGTCGAGGTAGCTCTTCTCCTTCAGAAGCGTCCAGGTCTGCTCGTGCAGCACGCGCTCACCGGTGATCCGCATCGGCGCTCTACCCGACGTGCTCGGTCAGATGCTCGAAGGATTGGTAGACCAGGCGGTACACTTCCTGGAAGTCGTCCGCCGCTTTCTGGGCCTGCTCAAGGGTAAAGAACTCGTAGGGTGCACCTGCCGGCAGAGCGTAGGGATAACGGGTGGGAATGTAGAGGACATCGAGGCTGGCGCAGGACCGTTTGATAGCCGCATACTTTTTGTCGTAGCGCTCGCAGGCCCGGGCCAGCATGTAGGTGGAGTGTCCGGGATGCACCCGCTCGCCCTGCAGGATCAGGAAGGCCTTGAGCACCTTCTCGGCCGCCTGCTGGAAGAGGAAACAGGAGATTTCGAAGTCCCCCGCCCTGGCGTTTGTTTCGGCGGTCTTGCTGTCCTTGGCTCCCTGGAGATACCAGCGCAGCGCTTCCCGGTCGTTATTGTTCATAGAGAACCCTCCCCTCCTCTAGTATCCTACCGACAAGGGGATGCCCGCTGTTCCGCAGAGCTTCGAACTCGCCCTCCGTGAACACGTACGGCGCGACGGCTACCTCCGCCGAGCCGATCTTATCGATCAGATCGGCGCCGCGGTAGAACCAGCTCTTGGAGGGCCACTCCTGGAGCGGTTGCCCCTCCCCCTGGGCCGCTATCACGCAGAGATTGAGATCGCTGTGCTGGTGGGTGTCGCCCCTGGCTTGGGATCCGAAGACAAGGATCCTCTTCGCGGGATAGGATTCACGGATCTTGCGGACTATATCCTGGAGCCCTTCTTCGGTAATCATAGTCTTTCAGCTTCAGTGTAGCGTTAATTTCCGATGGTGTCAAAAGACCCCGGCTGTTTTGACCTCGGCTGTTTCGTTTTTACCGCGGGCTGCGGGGTTCGAAATCCAGGGAAACCGAGTTGATGCAGTAGCGGCGACCCGTCGGCTCCGGTCCGTCCGGGAACACGTGGCCGAGGTGTCCGCCGCAGCGGGCGCAGCGCACCTCGGTGCGAACCATCCCGTGGCTGCGGTCCTCCTCCGTGTCCACCGCCTCCTGCGAAACAGGCTGGTAGTAGCTGGGCCATCCGGTTCCTGAATCGAATTTCGCATCCGAATCGAACAGCGGGCTCCCGCAGCCGGCGCAGCGGTACAACCCCTCTTCCTTGCTGTCGTGGTATTTCCCCGTGAAGGGCCGCTCTGTACCCCTGCGCCGCAGAACCTCGTATTGCTCGGGGCTCAAGACCTTTCTCCACTCGGCGTCGCTTCGTTTTTCCACATCGTCGCTGGTCGTATTCATCCGCTCGACTCCTCCGTTATCATTACAGGAAAGATAAGAATTTTTCGGAGGAAAACCAAATTCCGGGGGAGGTCCGGCCGTTGCCGTCGTCGGCGGCCACGTGAACATACTTCATGTGTTTCCCCAACTTCTCGACGCTGAGCGGTATCGGCTCCTTCTGCGCGTACTGGTGGCCGATGTCCAGGATCACGCCCAGATTGTCATCGTTGACCTGTTCCAGCATCCGCAGCATGGCATCGCTGTTGGCCACCACCTCCCCCGCCCGGAACTCCTGGCCGTACACCAGCTCATCGGTGGGCACAACCCCCTTGTGCACCTCCAGAGGCGGGAAATAGCTGTCGATCCATGTGTACGGGCTTCCCAGGTAGGCGGCGGTTTCCACGCCCCGCTCGAAATACGAGAATGCTCTCTCGCGCACCTTTGCTTCCATGCTGACGACATCCGGCAGCAGCACTGCGAAGTCGGCCAGACGCAGACCTTCGCCGTCACAGATCCTCTTGATCTCCCGACGCTGTTCGATGACCTGACTTCGTATCCTCGCTGTCCTCGATGAAGTCGCTCTACAATGGTCGCTGCTAGACGTTCTTCATGCTGTAGTATCCGGCCACCTTCTCCGTGGCCCGGATCATGTCGTCGATATCTTCGTTCGTGTAGAACTCGCTGACCTGCAAGTTGAAGGTTTGCTCGAAAGCGAGCTCGGCCTTTGGGCACAATCCCCTGGGATAAGAGGCATCCGAGCCCAGATCCCGGGACACGAAGGGGAAACTGCTGTCCGGAAAGGCGCTTCGATGCTGAAATATATCGTAGAGATAGGTCGCCATTCCCCCGGTGATCTTGTTCGGCTCACAGGGGATCCCCTCCGACTGGAGGGCTTCGCAGAACTGGGCAACCGTCGCCGCCAGGGTGCCCGGATCCAGGCGCACGACGAGGAGGAAGAAGGAGTGCTCCCTGCCCTGGGGGACCTTCTGAGGGATCACCCCGGGAATGGCCTCCAGGCCTTGGATCAGCCGCATGCCCAGGGCATTGCGCTGCCTCACGATGCCTTCGATCCTGCCCAGCTGGGCCTTGGCTACTGCGCCCTGTAGCTCGGTCATCTGGTAGTTCGGCGCCAGAAAATAGGGATTGCGCTTCCTCCCGTCCCGGAAGTAGCACTTGTCGATGAACAGCTTCACCTGCTCTTCCAGATCGTCCCGGTTCGTCAGCACCATGCCCCCGGACCCGGAGGTGATCAGCTTGAAGTGATTGAGGCTGAAGGCCGAGATGTCGCCGAAGGTACCGCAAAGCTGCCCGCCGAAGCGGGTGAACCAGGCCTGGGCGCAATCCTCCACCAGGGGCAGGCCGTTTCTGTCCGCGATCCTCCTCAGCTCGTCTATATCGGCAGGCAATCCCGAATGGTGAACGGCCAGAACGGCGCCGGTTTTGGCGTTGATGAGCTTTTCCACCTCCTCAGGATCCATGTTGTAGGTCTGCGGATCGATGTCGGCAAAACGGGGGATGAGACACTGGTACAGAATCCCGGTAAGGGAACCCATGTCGGTGATCGCCGAGGTGATCACCTCTTTCCCCGGGGGCAGCTGCAGGGCTCCCAGAGCGATATGCACGGCGGCGGTTCCCGAGGAGCAGCCGTTGCAGTGCTTCATCCCATACATCCCGCTCATCCTGGCTTCCATCTCCCGTACCTTGGTTCCGAACACGTAGAAGAGAATGTCGTTGTCCAGAGCTTCGAGCACCTCCCTCTTCTCTTCATCCCCGAAACGCTTGCCTTCGCCGAACGGGCTTGTCTTGGTTTTCGGGCCGCCGAACAAGGCGAGCTTTTCCATGCTCTGTCCTTTCTTTCTACATTTTCTCCGGCATCGCCGGATCGCTCCGGGTGGTCGGAATTTCAGCCCGGTGGTGGCAATTCCGACGGGAAGCGTCCACGTCAAGCAGGATTTGACGCGGGCCGAATCGCAACCGCTACACCGTAATGCCCTCAGCCGGCGTGAAACCGTGTTCGGGGAACCCTGTCGCCCAGTACCTCCCCTACCGGGTAGCGGCCGTTCGCCACGACCGTATCGATGCCGCGTCCCGCCGCCATCCTGGCTGCCTGGACTTTCGAGGCCATCCCGCCCAGGCCGAGGGGATTGGACTCCCTGGCCGCCATCCGCTCGATTCGCCTGTCGATCAGCTCCACCTCCTCGACCAGCTTGGCCATGCGGTCCTGCTTGGGGTTTCCCTGGTACAAACCGTCAACGTCGGTGAGAATCAGGAGTAGCCCGGCGTCGACCCGGGTTGCCACCAGGGCGGCCAGAATGTCGTTGTCCGTGAACACCGGGTCCAGCTCCACCTCCTCCTTGTTGATCATATCGTTTTCGTTGACGATGGGTATCACCCCCTCACGGAGGTAGGCTTCCACGATCTCCCGGATCGTGGCCTCCTCGTTCTTCGAGGCGAAGTTGTGGTGGGTGAGAAGGATCTGGGCCACATGGATCCCGTGGGGCTTGAAGTAGTCCTTGTAGTATTTCATCAGCCGGATCTGGCCCATTCCCGACATCATCTGAACGCGCAGGACATCGGTCGGCCGGACCGTCTGGCCGGTTATCTCCATTCCCGCGGCCACGGCCCCGGAGCTGACGATGATGATCTCGTTGCCCTGTTTCTGCAGCGCGGCAATCTCCCTCACCTTTCCCTTGAGCCAGCGGTAGTTCAGACGATTGCCCCGGCTGATCAGGGCGGTGCCGATCTTGATGCAGATTCGCATTACCGGTCCCTGCCCTGCACGCCCTCGCCGGGCGGATCCTGCGGGGGCAGATCCCTGTGGGTGAAGCTCCTGCCCCCTCCGGCGTACTGCGCCACGATCTGTCCGCTTCCCTCCAGGATGAACTTCGTGCTGGTCAGCCCCTCCAGTCCGACCGGCCCCCTCGCGTGGATCTTGCCCGTGGAGATGCCCACCTCCGCCCCCAGACCGTAGCGGAAGCCGTCGGCGAAGCGGGTCGAGCAGTTCCACATGACCGAGCTGGAATCCACCTCCGAGAGAAAGCGGCGGGCCGTCTGCTCGTCGCCGGTCACGATGGCGTCGGTATGGTGGCTGCTGTGGGTATTGATGTGATCCACCGCCTCCTCCAGGGAGTCTACCACCCGGATCGAGAGGATCAGGTCCAGATACTCCGTGCGCCAGTCCGCCTCCGAGGCAGCCTTGGCCGGGATCACGGCTCGGGTCCGCTCGTCCCCGCGAAGCTCCACCCCCTTCAGCCGCTCGGCCAGGCGGGGCAGGTACCGTTCGGCCAGATCGCGGTGCACCAGCAGGGTTTCGATGGCGTTGCAGACCGCCGGATACTGGCATTTGGCGTCGAAGGCCACGTCCACGGCCATACCCAGGTCCGCATGTCGGTCCACGTACAGGTGGCATATACCTTCGGCGTGTCCCAAAACGGGAATGCGGGTGCTCTCCTGGATGCGGCGCACCAGCTCGTTGGAGCCGCGGGGGATCACCAGGTCGATCCAGCGATCCAGCTCGAGCAGCTCTCCGATCTGCTCCCGCGTCTCCACCAGGTGCAGCGCCCCCCTGAACACGGGATCCGATGCTTCCGCCCCCTCCCGGATCAGATCGAAGAGCACGCGGTTGGAGTGCAGGGCTTCAGATCCGCCCTTGAGGATCACCGCGTTGCCCGAGTTCACGCACAGAGTGGAGATCTGCACCAGGGCGTCGGGGCGGGACTCGAAGATGACCCCGATCACCCCGATCGGCACCGATTTCTTCCTGAGCACCAGACCGTCATCCAGCTCACGGGCTATCAACGTTTTCCCGACCGGGTCCTCCAGCCGCTCGACATCCCGCACGCTCTCCACGATCTGGTCGATCTTCGCCTCGCTCAGCACGAGGCGTTTGATCAGGGAATCCTTCAACCCCGTCTTCCTGGCCTGTTCCTGGTCTTTGAGATTTTCCGCGAGAATCCGCCCTCGGTTCTTGTCGATCGTCTCGGCGATCCCCGCCAGGGCACGATTCTTTGCCTCCGTGGAGGCCGAGGCCAGCCTGAAGCTGGCTTTCTCGGCCGCCTGGGCCTGCTCGAGTACACTCATCGTCCCAACTCCTTGCTGCGTTCGGCAGCCGCCCGGATCGTCCCGGATATGACCTCGGCGTAATCCGAGGATTCGAGAATCTGCCGTCCGGCCACGGTCGTGCCTTTCGGCGAGCTCACCATGTCCACCAGCTCCTGCGGTTCCATTCCGGTTTCGGCAAGCAGCCGGGCCGTGCCGTAGAACGTCTGGATCGACAGGTCCCGGGCTGTTGTGGAATCCAGTCCAAGCTCCCTTCCCGCCTCGATGAAGGCCTGAATCAACCGGGCCACGAAGGCCGGCCCGGAACCGCTCAACCCGGTAACCGCATCCAGCAGCTCCTCCTCCACCTCTGCCGCGTGCCCCGCCGCCCCGAGCAGCTGACCGACGATTTCCCGGTCCTGTGGTCGAACCCTGGATCCGAAGGCGAAGCCCGCGGCCATGGCCCCGACCAGACAGGGCGTGTTGGGCATCACCCGGACTACCCGGGCGCGGCTGCAGGCTGCCTCCATCCGCCGGATGGTCACCCCTGCGGCGATCGAGATCAGCAGCCGCTCGGTTTCCCGGACGGCTTCCAGCACGGCCTGGATGTCCTGCGGTTTGACCGCGATGAAGATCACCTCCGCCGCTTCGGCCAACCGGGCCGGGTCCGCGGCAGCCCCGGCACCGGGCAGCTCCTTCAGAAACAGGGCGACCCGCTCGGCGCGGACATCGCAGACGTGGATCGCGGTCCGGGGGAAGCGGCCGGAGACGGCCCTGGCCAGGGCCAATCCCATGTTGCCCCCGCCGATGAAACCCACGCTCGAAACGGATAGGGTTCCAGCTTTCATGACACTGCAAATGTAGTACAGGGCTGGCGAAAAGTAAACGTGTATCCCGGCGTCGGGCGCGAGCCCAATCAGCAAACGAAACGGGCCCCTGCAAAGAACTTCACAGGGGCCCGTTGGAGCCCGTGTTCCGGGCGCTGGATGCGGTAAGAACTAGTAGTATCCCGCCTCCTGAAACACGGTGAAGACCTCCCGGTTCGCCTGACCGAGAGCCTTCTCCACTTCCTCCTGACCGGTGAGGATTTTGCTCAGGGCGATGCCGATGATCTCTTCGATCTGGCTCCACTCCGGAGTATGGGGTCGATAGAGGGCATCGGCGTATTTGGCGAAGGTTTCACTGACGACCTCGACATACTTGCCGTTTCCCCAGTTGTACTTTTCCAGGAACTCCGCGCGCATCATCAGCTCCGGGCGGATCAGGGCCGGGTAGTCGTGCTTCATGGCGTTGTCGAACTGGACCTCGTCGCTCAAGGCCCATTCGATGAACTTGTAGCCGAGCTCCTTCTCCGGGGAGTTTTTGGGAACGCCGAGACTGTGAACGCCGCTGGCCGCCACGCGTTTTGCAGTTCCCCGAGGCACTACCGCAAAGCCTGTTCTGTCGACCACTGTCGACTTCTCAGGATTGAGAATCTGCCCTGTCAACACGTTCGCATCCGGATAGAATGCCAGCCTGCCCTGCTGGAACTGAACGACGTTCTCCTGCCAGGCCGAGGTGAGCACCCCCTGAAACCCGTAGTTCTGCAGCAGCCTGGCGAAGTATTTCGCGGACTCGATCGCCACCGGCTCATCCAGGCTCGGGTGCATGTCCCTCGGATAGTCCTTCACGATCCCGCCGCCGTTGGCGGCCAGGACCATCGGATAGTGCAGACCGACCTGACCTGATTTCTTGGAGCAGCGCATCCCCACTCCCGAAATTTCGGGGCTGTGCACCTTGGCCGCCATCTGCTCCAGCTCGTTCCAGGTATCCGGGGGAGCGCCCAATCCGTGCTGGTCCAGAATGTCGGTCCGATAGTGAAGGATCGTTGCTCCCTGCATGATCGGCAGGGCGTACTGGACGCCGTCTACGTTGAGCGACTGATAGGCCAGCGGGGCGAATCCCTCCACGTTCAGCAGTGCGGGATCGGCCAGCTCCGTGTCGTTCATGAACCCGTCCATCGGCGCAATCCAGTCGGCCTTGATCCAACGATGAAAAGTACGCCAGGGAAGCCAGAGCGCATCGTAGGCTCCGTTGGGGCTGACCAGCTCCATGTCCGCCTTCTGATCATAGTTCGTCGGAGTGATGATCTGGATGTTCACCCTGGCTCCGGTGATCACCTCGAACTCGGATACCAGATTCTCAAACTTCTGAACGATCGGGGAGGCCATGAACAGGACGTCGACGGTCTTCCCCTCATACGGCAGGGGGGCCTGTTCCCCGGCCTGCCCGACGGGTGATTCCTCCTGTCCTCCGGCCCAGCCGGCGCCGGCTGCGACCACGGCCAACAGGATCACGGTGCAAACTTTGAGATTTCCTTTCATATCCACCTCCATTGGAAATCGAAATCGGGGTTCGAAGGCGAACCCGTGAGATGATCAGTTCGATCGGAGCATAGGCATCACCCCCTCTGAACAGGGCGGACTTTTTTACTCCTTGACCGCGCCCCCGAGAACCCCTTTCCGCAGGTACTTCCTCGTTATCAGGGCGAAGATCAGGGCGGGAAAGGAGACCACGAGGGATCCCGTGGTCATCAAGCCGATATCCTCCGCCTCGTAGGCCATGGCCTTGGTGATCTCGATCGGCGCGGTGACCGCGTTCGTCCTGGTCAGGATCAGGGCGAAGATGAAGTCGTTCCAGGCCATGATGAAGCAGAGGATGCCGGTGCTGGCCAGCCCGGCGGCCGCCACCGGCAGGATCACCTTCCAGATCGTCTGCAGAACCGAGGCTCCGTCCACCTCCGCGGCCTCATCCAGCTCCGTCGGGATCTCGTCGAAAAACGTCCACATGGACCATACGACCAGGCCCAGGCTGAAGGTAACGTAGATGAGAATCAGGCCCAGCCTGGTGTCGATCAGCCCTACGCGTATGTAAACCATGAAATAGGGAATGATGAACACGATCGGCGGAATCATCCTGGTGGTGAGAACCATCAGGAGCAGCAACCTCTTGTGCTTCATCCGCCGGCGCGAGAAAACGTAGGCGGCCGGAGTTCCCACGGCCAGGGCGAAGAGGGTGGACAGGGAGCTGATGATGAGACTGTTCAGCAGGCGCTTCGGAAACAGGCTGTTCTGAAAAAGTCTTTGATAGTTGCTGAACGTCGGCTTGAAGATCCACGAAGGGGGAATTCGAAATGTTTCCACGTGGCTCTTCACCGACAGCTGGATCACCCAGTAGATCGGATAGAAGCTGAAAAGCACCGCCACGATCGTTACGACAAGGAGGATTGCACAAATCAGTTGCTTTCTCATATTACCTTCACCTTGACTGTTATCCCTCGCATGCGAGCATCTCAGTGGAATTGGACCTTGAACAACTTGGTCATCAGGAGGACAACGACGATGATCACGGCAAGAATGGCGAACACCAGAGTGGCGCCATACCCCATCTGGTTGTACTTGAACGACATGGTGTAGGCGTAATAGTTCATAGGCTCCGTGGAAACTCCGGGTCCTCCTGCGGTCATCACGTATACGAGGGAGAACATCTTGAGGGATTCGATCGCCCTGTACGTAGTTATGAACAGCAGCGCGGGTCGAATCATCGGTACGGTGATCCGGGTGAACACCTGCCAGCGATTCGCCCCGTCGATCACCGCAGACTCGAACGGGTCGAGAGGCAGGGATTCCAGTGCCGAGAGCAGAATGATCATGACGAAGGGAATCCATTTCCAGGTATAGGCCGCCACGATCGAAAACAGGGCCGTGCCGGCGCGATCGAACCACGCCGGTCCGTGGATGCCGATCAGGCTGAGAAGATAGTTGATCCCCGGAACGGAGGGCGTGAACAGCAGCTTCCATACGATGGCGACGGCGATCGGCGGAATGGACATGGGCAACAGGAACAGTCCGCGGCTCCACTTCACCGACTTGCATTCGCTGTGCAGCAGCAACGCCAGCATCAGTCCGAAAAACACCTGCAGGACGACCGTGAACACGGAAATCGTGAGAGATACCCGGATCGAGTTGAGGAAGCGGGCGTCTTTCAGCAGCTTGCCGTAGTTCTGCAAACCGACGAAGCCGCTGGTCTTCATCGAGATGAAGCTGAAATTCGTGAAACTGAGAACGATCACCGCCAGGATCGGTATCAAGATCAGAAGAGAAACCGTCAATATGGTCGGCAGCAGCAGCAGATTGTACGTCCGGTTCTTTATCGAAATTGTGCTCATGAATTACCCTTGGACTTTGGTGAAACGGCTCCCGCGATATTGCCTGCGGGAGCCATTTCTCTGCACGATGCGCCTGCGGGCTACTTGGTGTAGTGCCCCGCGTCTTTGTACACCTGATAGATGGCTTCGTTGGCTTCGTTCAGCGCTTTCGTCACTTCAGCCTGACCCGTGAGCACATTGCTCATGGCTATGCCGAAGATCTCCTCCACCTGCCGCCACTCCGGGGTCATGGGCCGATACAGCGGATCGGCGTACTTGGCGTAGGTCTCGCTGCATACCGTGGCCCACTTGCCTCCGCCCCAGTTGAATCGTTCCTGGAAATCCTGACGCATCATCAAATCGGGACGGATGATGGCCGGATAGCCGTGCTTCAGGGCGTTTTCGAGCTGAACCTCTTCGCTCAGAGCCCACTCGATGAACTTGTATCCCAGCTCCTTGTCGGCGGAGTTCGCGGGAATCCCGAGGCCGTGCACCGCTGCGGCGGATACTCTGGACTTGGTGCCCCTGGGTACAATGGCGAAACCCGTTTTGTCCACCACGACGGATTTTTCCGGATCCAGGATCTGTCCGGAGAGAACGTTGGAGTCCGGATAGAGGGCCATCTTGCCCTGCTGGAATACGACCACGTTTTCCTGCCAGGAGGCGGTCAACACCCCCTGAAAGCTGTAGTTCTGCAGCAGATCGGCATAGTATCGCGCGCTCTCGATCGCCGCGGGCTGGTTCACTGTCGGATGCATGTCAGCCGGGTAGTCCTTCACCATGCTGGCCCCGTTGGCCGCCATCACCATCGGCAGGATCAAACCGACATTGCCGCCCTTCTTCGAGCCGCGCATCCCGATCCCGACCACGTCCGGGCTGTGCACCTTCTTGACCACCTCTCCCAGCTCAGCCCAGGTGTCCGGCGGCGCGCCGATTCCGTGGGCGTCCAGCACATCCGTTCGATAATGCAGGATCACCGCCCCTGCCATGATCGGCAGGGCGTACTGCTTGCCGTCCACGTTCATGGCGCGGTACGCAGCCGGGGCAAACCCTTCTTTCTTGAGCACCGCCGGGTCCACGAGCTCCTCGTCGGCGAGGTAGCCGTCCATCGGCGCTATCCAATCCGCCGCAACCCAGCGGTGGAAGGTTCTCCAGGCCAGCCATACCACGTCGTAGGCGCCCTTGGGGCTGAGCAGCTCCATGTCGGCCTTCTCGTCGAAGTTTGCCGGCGTAATGAGCAGCAGATTGACCTTCGCCCCGGTCAACACCTCGAAGCCGGAGACCAGGTTTTCGAATTTCTGCACGATGGGAGAGGCCATCAACAGGACGTCGACGGTCTGTCCCTCGAAGCTCATGCCGCTCTCTCCCCCCGCCTGGGTTGCTGGCTGCTCCTCCTGTCCCCCGGACCACGCTGCAAAGACGGCCACCAGGGACAGTACGACCGCAGCGCAAACCATGCGTTTCCTTCTCATCTTTCACCTCCGCGATTTATTTCAACACCTACAACAGGTATAGGCGCTGTTAGGCAACCAGAAAATCCTGTCTATCCCTCATTAATGTGGCTGGCGGAGATCCTCTCGAGAATCCGCAGCCGCAACCGCTCCTCGATCTCGCGGTATTCGGGAAGTCCGGCAAGGTTCCTCTGCTCCGCGGGATCCTTCTCGAGATCGAAGAGCAGATACGCTTTGCCTTCCGTGTTGATGACGATTTTCCACTCGTTGTTCACCAGCATGTGCTCTCCGAGGATTTCGGAGAGGGCATCGGTGCGGTGAGACTCCGCCGGATTTTTCAGGGTATGGACGAAGGATCTGGCGAACTGGCGGTAATCCAGTCGGCCGCCTGTCAGCTCGGAGAGAGTCGCGCCGATATCGAACCACTCCACGATGCTGCCGCATGTTTTTCCGCCCGAGTCTCCCTGAACAGACCTCGGCGCCCGGATGATCAGCGGCACTTTCACGGCACTGTTGAGGAATTCCCTCTTGTACACCAGGCCGTAGTCGCCGTTCATCTCGCCGTGGTCGGAGGTGAAAAGTACCACCGTGTTCTCCAATTCACCCCGCTGTTCCACGGCGCTCAATACCCGGCCGATCTGCTCGTCGATCAGGGTCACGCTGCCCGCGTAGTTTGCCCGCATCTTTGCGATATCACCGGGCTCGAAATCGGGACTGAAGGTGTTGGTGTCCGGCACGTCCGCCACGGAGCTCTCATACCGGGATTCGGCGGCCGGGCCGTCTGGGCCGGCGGCGTCCCGGGCCCGCACCCACGCGGGAGACTTTTTCCCCAGCAGGGTATCCAGGTAGCCGAGGGGACGGGAATGGCCGTTGTCGACGGGCATGATCGGCTCCGGCATCCCGGCAGGATCGTACATGCTGGCGTACGGCTCCGGCGCGTCCCAGGGATCGTGGGGGCCGCCGAAGCTCAGCCAGCAGAACCAGGGCTCGGCTCCCCTGTAATCCTCGAGAAAGCGCCGGGCCTGCTCGGCCACGTACACATCGTAGTATTCCTCCAGGGGAAGGGTCGAAGGCCGTGCGAGATGCGGCTTGGTGGCGAATCTCTCCCGGAAATCATCGATGTACGGCTGCAGCAGCCCCTTCTTTTGCCAGCCCTCGGTCATGTTGCTCATCACCCGCACGCAGGCCCTCGGGCCCGAGACTTCATCGATCACATCGAGCCCGCAGGCCCTCAGGATGTTCTCGTGATCCCGCATATCCTTTACATTGTGGTGGTAGTAGTGGGTCTTGCCGAACAGTGCGGTCCGGTAGCCTGCCCGTCTGATGAGCTGAGTCCAGGTATTCACGGTGGTGGGGAGAAAATACCGGATGTTGCACCACACGTTCGTATTGTGGGGATACAGGCCCGTGGCCATGCTGATGCGCGCGGGCATGCAGATCGGAGAATTCGTGTAGCAGCCCGTATAGTTGATTCCCTCTGCGGCGAGCCGGTCCAGCACCGGTGTTCTTGCCCAGCCGCCGTTCAGGCCGGTGGCATCGAAACGGAATTGGTCGGTCATGACGAACAGGATGTTTGGCCCAGACATCGGAGCAACCCCCCGGTTATTTTAATCGGGGTACGATATTAACACAACCGACCAAATCCGTCAAGGTTTTACCCGTCCTTTTCAGCGCGTAACGGCTGAG
>JAFGQJ010000210.1 GCA_016935715.1 Spirochaetales bacterium | reverse complement strand
GGAAAGAAAATCGTCATCAGCCCCGTGACCCGGGTGGAGGGACATGGAAAGGTGACCATCCGTTTGGACGAGAAGGGCAAGGTCGACTACGCCCGTTTCCACATCGTCGAGTTCCGCGGCTTCGAGCGCTTCGCTCAAGGGCGGTTCTACTGGGAGATGCCGGTGCTGATCCAGCGCCTCTGCGGGATCTGTCCGGTCAGCCACCACCTCTGCGCCGCCAAGGCCACGGACGTGATCGTGGGGGCCGACAGGATCCCCGTCACGGCGGAGAAGATGCGGCGGCTGATGCACTTCGGGCAGACCTTCCAGTCTCACGTCCTGCACTTCTTCCACCTCTGCTCGCCGGATTTCCTCTTCGGCTTCGATTCGGATCCGGCCATCCGCAATGTGATCGGGGTGGCCCAGAAGCACCCGGACCTGGCCAGGATGGCCATCCTGATGCGCAAGTACGGCCAGGAGGTGATCAAGGCCACGGCGGGCAAGAAGATCCACGGAACCGGGGCCATTCCCGGCGGGATCAACAAGAACCTGAGCATCGAAGAGCGGGACTATCTGAAAAAGGACGCGGATCAGATGGTTCAGTGGTCGATCGACGGCCTGGAGCTGTTCAAGAAGGTCCTCCACGGGAACCTCGACTATCTGGTGGGCTTCGCCGCCTTCGATTCGAACCACCTCAGCCTGGTGCGCAAAGACGGCTGCCTGGATATCTACGACGGAGTGCTTCGGGCCAAGGCCGCCGACGGCACGATCATCTTCGACCAGGTGCAGCCCAAGGACTACCTCGAGTACATCCGCGAAGAGGTCCGTCCCTGGAGCTACATGAAGTTCCCCTTCATCAAGAGCCTGGGCATGGAGAAGGGCTGGTACCGGGTGGGACCGCTCGCCCGCATCAACAACTGCGACTTCATCGATTCGCCCCTGGCGGAGAAGGAGCGCCAGGAGATGATGAGCCTGACCAAGGGAAAGCCTAACAACTCGTCCCTGGCCTACCACTGGGCGCGACTGATCGAGACCCTGTACTGCGCAGAGAAGATCAGGGAGCTCCTGGACGACAAGGACCTGCAGGGCACGGAGCTGGTGAGCGAGGGCAGGCACCGCGACGAGGGCATCGCCATTCTGGAGGCGCCCCGGGGGACGCTGTTCCACCACTACCGGATCAACGACACCGACCAGATCACCATGGCCAACCTGATCGTATCCACCACCAACAACAACGAGCCGATGAACCAGGCCGTCCAGTGGGTGGCGAAAAACGAGCTGGAGGGCCAGAAGATAACCGAGGGTCTGCTCAACCACGTGGAGGTGGCCATTCGGGCCTACGATCCCTGCCTGAGCTGCGCGACCCACGCCGTGGGCCAGATGCCCCTGATCATCCAGCTGGAGGACGCGCGGGGGGCGGTGATCGACGAGCGGATCAAGGAGTAGAACGGGCTTGGCTGAAAGCGGAGCTCCCGCCGTCCTGATCGTGGGCTACGGAAACCCGGGACGGCAGGATGACGGGCTGGGCCCCGAGATCGTGCAGGAGCTGGAGCGGCTCCGGCTGCCCGGGTTGGCCCTGGAGGCGGATTATCAGCTTTCCATCGAGCACGCAGCCGACCTTCAGCAGGCGGACAGGGTGATTTTCGTCGATGCGGCGGTGAGCGGGCCCGAGCCCTTCGAGCTGAAGCGGCTCGAGGCTTCCCGGAGCATCGAGTTTACGAGCCACACGCTCGCTCCGGAGGCGGTCCTGGCCATCTGCCGGGACACCTACCAGCGCGCGCCGGAGGCGCTGTTGATCGCCGTTCGGGGATACTCTTTCGAGTTCGCCGAGGGTTTGACCGACATGGCCCGGCACAACAAGGGCAAGGCTCTGGAGTTCATTAGAAACCTGATCGATCAGTGGAGAGAGGGAAAAGAACATGGCAGCTGAAACCGGAAAAACGATCCTCATTATCGACGACGACCCGGACATCCGCAAGGCTACCCGGATCGTGCTGGAGTCGGCCGGCTTCGTGGTCGGTGAGGCCGCAACGGGAGAGGAGGGGCTGAAGACGGCCAAGAAGATCAACCCCGACGCGATCCTCCTGGACCTGATGATGGAAACCGTGGATGCCGGAAGCAAGGTATCCTCCAAGCTCAAGGAGGAGGGGTTCACGGCCCCGATCTATCTGCTCAGCTCGGTCGGAGACGCGGTGCGCTACAACGTCGACGCGCAGGAGATGGGCCTGGCCGGTATCTTCCAGAAGCCGATCGACCACAAGACGCTTCTGACCACCCTGAAGACGGAGCTGGGCCTGTAGCTTTTACGGAGCATCGGGGGATCAGGCGGAGATCACCTCGAACAGCAGGCGCAGGGTGGCCAGGTTGTTCCTCCCCGAAGTGGGCGCCTCCCGCCCTTTCCGGATGGCCGCCTTCAGCGTGTCCAGGAGACGCTCGTCGCTGCTTCTCTGTCCTTCCTGCGGCTCATAGAGACAGCGGCGATCCGGATCCTGCACCTGCCAGAGCTTTCCCTGCCGGTCGAGCAGCAGGTCCCCCCGTTCGAATTCCAGGCGCCAGAGACCGTTGTACGGCGTCTGTTCGCCCCTGCACTCGTAGCTTCCCCTGTAGCTCAAAAGGATGCGGTCGGCGCAGCCCAGTACCAGGTGGCAGACCGAAGGGCTGCTCCACGGGCTGCCCGGCGGGAGGTAGTGGCTGCAGTGGAGCACCCGGACAGGGGCGGGCAGGAAGGAGATCAGCAGATCCAGGTGGTGGATCGCCTGGAGGAACAGCAGGGGGTAGCGCATGGGCCGCTCGTGCTCGAATCGGGGCGGCCTGTAGCGGTGGAAGCTGATCTCCCCTCCGATCAGGGACCCGAGCCTGCCTTCCCGGATTGCTTCGGCCATCAGCATGAACGGCGTCTTGAAGCGGTAGTTGTGGCCGATGACCAGTGCAAGCCCCCTGTTTTCCGCCAGGTCGACGAGCTCCTGCGCCTGGCACAGCGTTTCGGCAAAGGGTTTTTCCAGCACGCAGTGGACCCCCGCCTCCAGGACATCCCTGGCCATCCGATAGTGGAGATGATTCGGGGTGACGACGATGGCCGCCTGGTAGCGCCCGCTGTGCAGGGCCTCGCGATAGTCCAGATAGCGGTCCTGCTCCGGCAGTTTCAGCTGGTCGCAGCGGCTGCGAAGGATCAGCGGATCGACGTCCGCCACCCCGGTCAGCTGGAAATCGGGGTGAGCGAGGACCGCCTCGGCCCAGGCCATCCCGCGGTTTCGGACGCCGATGATCAACGTGCCGTACACTTCGAAATCTCCACGGAGCTGCCTCGCGCTCAGGAAACCCGCTGACCGCTGCGGCGGTACTCCACCGGCGGCAGCCCCACGTGCTTGCGGAACACCGTGCAGAAGTAGCGGGCATTTTCGCCGAAACCCGCGCTCCTGGCCACCTCGGCGACGCTCATGCCGGGAAAACGCTGCAGCAGATTCTTGGCCTCCTCCACCCTCAGGCGGGTGAGGTAATGCTTGAAGGGTTCCCCGGTCTCCCGCTTGAACAGCTTGCTCAGATAATCCACGTTGGCGTAGACCAGGGTTTGGGCCAGCCATTTCAGGGTAAGCTCCGGCCGCGCAAGATTCTCCCGCGTCTTCTCCTTCACTTTCTCCACCAGCCGGCTCTTCCTCGTGCTGAATCTCTCGAAGTTGCACGCCACGACGTCGCTGCAGCACTGCTCTATCATCTTCTCGAGGTCTTCGAGCGTGTCGCTCCCCTCCACCCGTTTGATATAGCCGATGTAGTGGTTCAGCCGCTCGTACCCGCCGGAGCGGGCCGCGGCAAGCAGCAGGTCGATGACCGCATCGCGGGTGGCGCCGCTGCTCAGCTTCAGCTTTCTCACCTCCGACCAGAAACCACCGATGGCCTTTCTGTAGTCCTGTTCGTTTCCGCACTGGATGGCCAGGCAGGCTTCCTCGATGTAGTAGTGCAGATCACTGCGATCGTAGCTTCCCGTGGTCTCCAGCGCCTCCTGCCGGGTGATGACGCTGTCCTCGCCGTAGTAGAAGCTGAGCTTGACGAGATTCCTGGCCTCCTCATAGAGCGTGTTTATGGCATCCAGTGAAGCGCTGCCGCTGACCGCTACGGTAACGG
>JAFGQJ010000209.1 GCA_016935715.1 Spirochaetales bacterium | reverse complement strand
GGCTGGTGGTACCACATGCCGACCTTGTTCTGCAGGTAGGCGCCCCACCACTGATTCCAGTCGAAGGTGAGGGATTCCGGGTGGATCACCCCCTCCCGGTACATATCGGCCAGATTCAGCAAGGCTTCCTTCATGCCGGGCTGCACCCAGTCGTTGGTGTGCCTGCCGCCGCGGACCTGCCACAAGCCGATCTGGTGGTGATTGGGAGCCACGCCGAAGGGGAGGAACCAGCTGTCGATGAAGTTGACGTTCTGGCGGAAGGCCGTGCCGTAGGTGTCGTTCTTGCCGTTGCCGTCAGGATCGCTGAACGTAAAGGCCCGGGCCACGTCGCGGAACTCATCCAACGTGACCGGCACCGCCAGCCCCAGGTTGTCCAGCCAGTCCATGCGGATGTTCTGAGCGAAGTACTTCAGGCTGTAGCTGCCGGGTATGGCGTACTGCTTGCCTCCGTACTGGCCGAAGGCCAGGTGGCCGTCCCGCGCGTTGCCCACGATGTCCCTGCCCACCTTGGCCAGCGCGTCGTCCAGCGGCGCAACAAGATTCCCCTCGACCAGCTGGGGCAGGTAGCTCTGGGCGTTTGTACGGAAAATGTCCGGCAGATCGCCGGAAGCCATGAGCACGGGAAATTTCTCCTTGTAGGCGGAGTAGAGGATCGGTTCCCATTGAAAATTGACCTCCGGGTACTTCTCCTCCAGAGCCATCACAAAGGGACCGTTCTCGAAATCTCCCATGGCTTCAGGCAGCCACATCCAGCGAAGACTCACCGTCTCCATCTCCTGGCCGCCCGTCGCGGACAGCATCACAGCCGCGATGAACAGCAGAAACACGAGAAGAATTTTGAATTTCTTCATGCCATACCCTCCTTGGTTTGGATTTGCATAACCATTCTATGACCGCTGTGCCCAGAAGTCAATCGAAAGTAATCGCTTTCGCAGGGCGATCGGCAACAACTTCAGCCATCGAAACCGTTCCAGTGGAACAGGACCCCCATGTGATGCGCGGAATCGTCCTTCAGACCCTGATACATCTCCGCCGCCCGGGTGAAAGGAACCCGGTGAGTGACCAATGGTTTTACGTCGATGCGCCCCTGCGCCAGAAGCTGCATGAACAGACGCCGCTGAGCACCGTCTGTCCAGCGATCCCCAACGTCCGCCTGAGCCGGCAGCACCGATCCATGGGCTCCAAGGATCTGGAGGCCCTTGCCGTGGATGTTGTCGTACAGGCGCAGTGGGAAGGTCTTGTGGGGGCTGCTGAGCACTGCGATCTTTCCCCGCACCCGGGAGATGGCACAGGCTTGTAGAAAAGCGTCAGGCTGTCCGCTGGCTTCGATCACGTGATCGAAGCCGGTCATTCGATCACCGGGCCTTCCCTGATCATTGACGGCGGGATCCTCCGGTGCCACTGCCGCCATACCCGGGCTGCGCAAGGCGATCTCCCTTCGTTCGGGAATGGGATCCACCCCTATCACCTCTCCAGCCCCGGCCAGAACGGACAGCCTGGCTGCAATCTGACCCACCAATCCCAGTCCGAATACCACGATCCTGTCGCCGAACTGGGGGTGAAGAATACGGGGGGCGGTCATGGCGATCGATCCCAGCTTGGTGGTCACAGCCTCTTCGTCGCTCACCCGCTCGTCTATCGGCACGAGCTTGTAATCAGCAGCGTCCATGACCAAGTGGCTGCAGTGGGAGTTCCAGACTCCAGCTCCTTCCCCCACCACGCGCTGTCCCACCTGCACCGAGGTCACATCCTTTCCCACCTCCACGATCCGCCCGCAGACCAGGTACCCCGGGACGCTCGGATATCGCAACCAGGCAGGTGCCTCCTTCGAATCCGACCTGGAGTGGGTTCCAGTCAAAGCGGCCAGCTCGGTGCCGGTGGAAACGAGGGAGCAAGTCGTCTCGATCAACACCTGCCTGGGCCCCGGCTGCATATCGAGCGTAGCAGTCTCAATATCCACGATACCCCGACCGGCGAAAACGATCCGATCGACTTGCATTTCATCTACCTCCGGAGGATAGTATATCCGGGGAACACCGGTTTCCTCCAGGAGAAAAGCATGCCTAAAACCGGATACAATGTGCTGCTGATCAGCTCGGATCATCACCGGGGAGACGCCCTCGGGATCCTGGGTCATCCGCTGGCCTTTACTCCGCACCTGGACAAACTCGCCCAGCAGGGAATCCTCTTCCGCCGGGTCTATTCGGAATGTCCGGTCTGCATCCCCGCGCGAATGACGATCATGACCGGCCGCCGGCCCGGAACGGACGAAGGGTCGACCGGTTACAATTACTACGAAGAATGCTCCCCCATCCTGCAGAAACAGACGCTGCCGGGACTGTTCGGCAGATCCGGGTACCAGACCCAGGGCATCGGTAAAATGCACTTCTTCCCCCAGCGATGCCGCTACGGTTTCGACGCTACGACTATAGAGGAGGAGGGCCGGGTGCTGCCGGGACTGCACCGGGATGACTACGAACAGTGGCTTCAGGACCGGGGACTGGCCGCGCAGTATCACAGCCACGGTGTGACGAACAACGAGCTTACCGCCCGTCCCTGGCATCTGTCGGAAGATGCCCATCCAACCAGCTGGACGGCCCGGGAAACCTGCCGCTGGTTGCTGAGGCGGGATCCGCAGGTTCCCTTCTTTCTCTGGATGTCTTTCTCCGCTCCCCACCCGCCTTTCACCCCTCCTCAAGCCTTATGGGAGCTGTACCGGGGCGCGCCGGTGCCGGAACCCCGAAAGGGGGACTGGAGCTCCCCGGATATGCTGCCCGCTGAAATCCGGCGGATATCGCTTCCGGGCAACCACGAAACCTACACGGGGCTGCGCTATGCTCAGACTGTACGGGCTTACTACGCACTGATCACCCAGATCGATCTACAGATCAGCCTGGTCCTGGGCACCCTCCGGGAAAAGGGACTTCTGGACGATACGATCATCCTCTACTTCGCCGATCATGGAGACATGATGGGTGATTTCGGCCTGTTCGCCAAACGGGTGTTCTATGAAGGAGCCTCCAACGTTCCGTGTATCCTGGTTCTGCCCGAGGGCCACCCCGAATACCGATGCGGCGAGATCTGCCGCAACCCCCTGGGCCTCCAGGATCTGCTGCCGACCCTCCTCGATGCCGCGGGTCTGGAGATCCCGGGAGGCATCACGGGGATCAGTGCTCTGGAGGGTCTGAGAGATCCCGGGAAGTCCAGAAGACTGATCCACGGGGACTACAGGAAGGGGAAGGAAACACCTGACTCTTCCCATCTGCTCACCGACGGGAGGATCAAGTACATCTGGTACAACGAGGGCGATATCGAACAGCTGTTCGACCTGCACAACGATCCCGAGGAGCGAGTCAATCTGGCCGCACAGGAAGAGCACCGCGATCTGACCCGGAAGTGGAGAAAGACTCTAGCGTCGGTGTTGGAGCAGGAGAAAAGCCCGGACGTGCAGGACGGGAAACTTGTCAGCCGTCCCTACCCGCGGATCGAAGAAAAACAATATCGGGCGCGCAGCACATTCAATCCCAGGGGCATGCACTATTGAGAGGATAAACGGCGACCAACTGGGAACGCCTGCGCAGAAACTTCGATCACGGACAGCCCGACCAAGGTACCCGATCGTGAGGAACACGGCATTGAGTAGCGGGAGTTATCCGTGAGTGGATCGAAACGATCCGATGCCATGAAAGGGGCGTACGTGAAGATTCGCAATTGTACGCAGAAGGATTTCTTCAAGCTCCAGGAGATGGATTGGGCACCCCTGCCCAAGGAACGGGACACCATATATCTGATCCTGACGATCGAGCACGCCGCGTTGAGCTTCGTGGCGGAGGACCGGGAGGGGTCCTGGCAGGGGGTGCTGCTGGCCAGTCGCTCCACTGACGGCTCCTCCTGCTTCCTGAACCATCTCCTGGTCATGAGCTCTTCCCGATCCAAAGGAGTGGGAAGTGCCCTTGTCGAGCATCTCAAAGTCCGGTGTGCGGAGATCGGCATCCGGAGGATCTGGTTTTTCACGAACCAGAACAACCGTGCCTTCTACCAGCGCCTTGGTTTCGAAGAGGACAGCAGTTTCCTGGATGAGCCGTTGGCCGAGTACGCCCGCCTGCATAAAGGGCTGGTCATGGCTATACATGTGCAGAGCATCGGTACCAGCCGGTAACTGCACTGCGCCGATGCGCCGCAATCGTTGACAAGGGCATCACCCGCAGGGAGAATGAGGCATGATCATCGATGCCCACAACCATGTCAACTGGCTGGGATACACAGCGGATAAGATCATCGAGAACATGGATCGAAACGGAATCGAGGTCACCTGGCTGCTGAGTTGGGAAGCCCCTGCGGACGAGATCGATCCGGTGCTCTACATGCCCAAGTTTTTCCCGGGACAGACCAACCTGCCTTTTACAGATGTTTTCCACGCCGCAAGCCGATTCCCGGATCGCTTCATCTCCGGTTACTGCCCGGATCCGCGAAAACCCGACGCCCTGGACAGGCTTGAACTAGCCGTGCAACAGTACGGTGTACAGGTTTGCGGAGAGTGGAAACTCAGGATGATGTTCGACAATCTCGATGCGCTTCGCCTGTACCGTGCCTGCGGGCAACACGGAATCCCCGTGGTCGTCCATATCGATTATCCGGTTCCTCTGGGCAGCGGCGCGTATCCCCGCCCCAACTACTGGTACGGAGGTGGAATCGAGCCTTTCGAAAGGGCGGTACAACGATGTCCGGAAACGGTGTTCATAGGCCATGGACCCGGCTTCTGGGGGCACATCAGCAAAGACGACAAGTTCCTGGAGACCTACTACCCAGAAGGACCAGTCGTCTCCGGAGGCGAGTTGTACAGATTGCTGCGGAGCTATCCGAATCTATATGCCGACCTCTCCGCAGACTCGGCGCGCAACGGCCTGAACCGCGATGCCCGAGTCGGAAGAGAGTTCCTACTGGAGTTCCAAGATCGGCTGCTGTTCGCCCGGGATTGTTTTTCAAACAGCTTGCTTGAGTTGCTGGACTCTTATTCTCTTCCTGAAAGTGCACTGAATAAAATCCTGTCCGGCAACGCCACGGCTTTGTTGTCACCGGGAAAGCCGTCGCAAGAAGGGTAGCGGAAGATTGAACAGCCGTTGGGCTTCCGGAGGAGCCTATGAATAATCGAGACGATCTGCTGTCGGTGCTTCGTGGAGAAAAACCGGGGAGGATCCCCTACATTCCCATCGGATTCTGGGACGAGAAGACGATGCACAAGCTCGTGCCCCCGGATTGCTGGGATGAGAACACCTACTGCATTCCCTCCGACGAGCCACCCAGGGAGCGGTTCTCCCCCGAACCCCGCACAGCCGACAGCCGCGACCGGGCCGTACGAATGGCACGGTACATGGATATGGCTACGTTGGGCGCCGGAAAGGGAGCGGTATTTCCGTTCGGGCACGGCGGACCCGGGGAGATCCAGCCGGTGGTGATCGAACGTAAACCGGAATACAAGATCCTCCAGTACGAGGGGGGAAGTCGCAGAAAGCACGGCTACAACCCCCACTCGATCATGTACTACAATTTCCCGGTGCAAACAGAAGAGGACCTGGAAACACTCGAGCTCCCCGACATGAAAAACCCGGAGCGGTTTCAGGATATCGAGGCGGACTGCAGGCAGTTCAAGGCCATTGGATTTGCAACCACCGGGGTGATCCAGGGCTTCTTCTCCGGGATCCACAATTCCTTCATGAGTTTCCAGGATACCATGGTCAACCTGCTGCTGAAGCCGCAGTTCATGGAACGGCTGACAAAGAAATTGGCAGAGATGAGCCTTGATGCGGTGGATATGCTTCTGGACCGAGGGGTGGAGATCATCAATGTTTGCGACGACCTTGGAAACGCCGACGGTCTGTTGATGTCCCCCGGGCTCTTTCGTCAGTTCTTCCTGCCCTGGTACGACGAGCTTACCCGCAGGGTTCACGAGCGGGGGGCGTTCATCCACCTCCATTCCCACGGAAACATCGCCTCACTGCTGCCGGACCTGGCTGCCATCGGCATCGACATCATCAATCCCTTCGACTGGGAGGAGAACCCCGACCTCCCGGAGCTGGTAAAACGGTTTGGTAAACATTTCGTATTCTGTGGAGGTTGCACCGGAGAGCTGTATCGGCATACGCTGGAAGAGGTGGAGCTGGTAATCCGTCGGGCCTGCGGTCTTTCCCGGCTGGCCGAGAGAGGATACATCCTGTCGATCAGCGGTATCACCGACGCTCTGTCCGTCGACGAGTGGAACGCCTGGAGAGCTGTCGTGAACCGGGCAAGGGAGGAAATATGAAGCATTGTTCGAAAGACGATCTGATCGGCTTTGGCGTGGGGCTGCTCGAAAACAAAGGCGTTGCTGAAAAAAACGCCCGAACCATCGCCGACATAGCCGTAAAAACCCAGGCCATGGGTATTCACACCCACGGCATGGCGATATTTCCCTATTTCGATAAGAACATCCCGGATCCGATCGACCCGACGGCGGAACCGGAGGTGGTAAAACAATCCGGAGCCACCGCCCTCATCGACGGCAATTACGGCTTTGCTCAGCTGGCATTGAACCTAGCAAAAGAGCTGGCCGTGGAGAAAGCCGGGAAACAGGGAATAGCCCTGATCGTGGTCAGGAAGTGCTGCTGGCTTGGCGCGCTGGGACCCTATCTCCATTCGCTCACACAGCTGGGGTTTCTGGCCCGGCTCTGCGCCCAAACCACGACCTGTCGGGACGCGGCCCCTTACGGAGGAATCGACGCGAAATTCTCCACCAATCCCCTGGCCCTGGCCTTCCCCACCAGGGGGGATCCGGTGATATCCGATTTTTCCACGACCACCATTTCGATGGGCAGGACAAATCGGATGGCCCAAAGCGGTCAACATGCCCCCGAAGCGATCTTCCTCGACAAGGAAGGGAATCTCAGCACGGACCCCAAGGCCGCCCTGGAGGGAGGGTCCGTGCTGTTCATCGGAGGAGCCAATTTCAGCTACAAGGGGTATGGACTGTCCCTCTGGTCGGAGGCGATCGCCGCCCTGGCCGGCGGGCAGTGCAACAACCCGGAAACAAAAACCAGCCAGTCGGCCGGCCTGACCGTGATCGATCCTCAGTCGTTCGCCGGCCACGATTATTTCTACAGTGAAATCGAGCGATTCAAGGCCCACATGTTGAACAGCCGTGTGCGTCCGGGATTCGACAAAATCCGTCTGCCCGGCCAGCGGGTGACGCACAACCTGCGGGAATCCGAGCGCACGGGCATTCTGGTGGAGGAGGGACTGCTGGAGACCCTGAACGCCCTGGCCGCACGGAACGGTATGGCTCCGATACCTGCACTGTAAGAGGGAAAAGCATGGAAAATCCTGCCCTTCTGGGAGGAGCTCGAGCCATCCCGGAGTTTTCGGAAGACCTCTTCGCCTGGCCTATCGTCACGGAGGAGATGGAGCAGGCCGTGCTCTCGGTGCTCCGCTCCGGACTGATTTCCGGGCTCCAGATCACGATGGAGTTCGAACGCGAATTCGCCGGCTGGCTGGGCACGGAGTACGCCCTGGCTCACAATACCGGAACCGCGGCAATACACAGCGCGCTGTTCGGGCTGGGGGTGGGCGCCGGGGATGAGGTGATCTGTCCCAGCATGACCTACTGGGCTTCGTGCCTGCCTGTATTTTCCCTGGGGGGTACCGTGGTCCTGGCGGACATCGATCCGCAGACGCTGTGCATCAATCCGGCGGACTTCGAACGCCGGATCAGTGAGCGGACCAAGGCCGTGGTCGTGGTCCACTACGCCGGGATGCCGGCGGACATGGACAGGATTCTCGACATTGCCCGCCGGCACGACATCCGGGTGCTGGAGGACAGCTCCCACTCTCACGGAAGCCTCTACAAGGGCAGACCGACGGGGACCATGGGCGAAACGGCGGGCTTTTCCCTGATGTCCGCCAAATCCTTTCCGATCGGAGAGGGAGGAATGCTGGTCACGAACGACAGGGTGGTCTTCGAACGGGCCGTCGCTTTTGCTCACTACGCCCGGCACGCGCAGGTCCTGACCATCCCGGAGATCCGTGCGGGGGCCGGGGTGCCCTGGGGAGGCTATAAATACCGCATGAATCAGCTGTGTTCCGCCGTCGGCAGGGTACAGCTCCGGCTCTATCCGGAGCAGATGGCGCAGATAGACCGGGCCATGAATCACTTCTGGGATCTGCTGGAGGATGTGCCGGGGATCCGGGCCAGACGCCCGAAGCAGGGGTCAGGCAGCACCATGGGCGGCTGGTACAACCCCCTTGGATACCTCGAACCCGAGGAGCTCGGCGGGCTGTCCATTACCCGCTTCTGCCAGGCCGTGAGGGCCGAAGGATTCACCGATTGCGCGCCCGGCTGCAACCGGGCCCTCCATACCCATCCTCTCTTCCAAAGCCTGGATGTCTATGGAAGCGGCAGGCCCACGATCCTGGCAAACGCCCGTCCAGGGATCGACGTTCGCCCCGACCGCAAGACTCTGCCCGTTTCGGACACCGCTCAATCCCGGGTTTTCAGGATTCCCTGGTTCAAACGCTACATCCCGGAGCAGATCGAGAGCTTCGCCCTGGCCTTCAAAAAGGTCGCCCGGAACTACGAGCAGCTGCTTGCCGACGATCCCGGCGATCCTCCGGAGATGGGGAACTGGGGAACCAGCTCCATCGTTCGCCCGTAGAATCTTTCGGCTTGGCACACGATTATTTAACGAATATAATGCCTCAAGCTATGAGCAGCGAACCGGAAGAACTCTCTCAGATGCACCTGGAGTTGGGAAACCAGGATCTGAAGGAGATCATCGAGATTGCCTCGCAGATCACCGCTCAGCTCGATGTGGAAAACATCATCAAAAATGTCGTGCTGAGCTTCGTCGCCAAATTTCAGGCTTCCACGGTTACCTGCATCCTGCCAAATGATCTGGACGAAAACCTTCCCAACATCTACCACTTCAAGGGTCTGAAGCGGGACAAGCTCGAATTGACGATCCCTTCGCTGGAGACGACCCTCTCCTTCCTTGGAAAAAACGAGTATAATCAGATCACCTTCGCCTATTTCAAGGAGAATTTCAACGATCGGCAGATCGTGCGGCAGTTGGAAAAGATCCAGCCGGATATCCTTGTTCCCCTGAGAACCGACAAGGGTGTAGGGGGGCTCATCTTTCTACCCTCAAAACCGGAAGGCGGGCCCTACTCTCTGCTGGATATCCAGTACATCACTCAGATCGTCCGTTTCGCTTCGATTGCCATCGAAAACGCCAATCTGTACTGGCAGGCAACCACCGATCGAATGACCAAGCTGTTCTCCCACCACCACTTCCAGCAGAACCTGCAAGAGGAGATCAACCGGGCTCACCGTTACGGTTCTGCTCTGTCGCTGATCATGTTCGACATCGACCATTTCAAGAAATTCAACGACACCTACGGGCATCTGCAGGGAGACCTCATCATCAAAGAAATCGCCAACATCCTGAGAGCTACCGTACGAACGATCGATTTCACCGCTCGCTACGGGGGAGAGGAGTTTGCGGTGATCCTTCCCGAAGTCAATGTGGTGGGAGCGACGGTGGTGGCGGAACGCATCCGCAAGACCATCGAGACGAATCCCTTCGAAGGGGAAGAAGAGACGCTGTTCGTGACGGTATCCATAGGCGTTGCAGAGTTCAAGCCCACGCGCATGCGCTCCGCCTCCGAACTCATTGGAGAGGCCGACAAGGCGCTGTACCAGTCGAAGGAGATGGGCCGAAACCGGGTGACCATTCAGAAATAGCACCTGCCCGCACTTGACTTTTCGCTGAAAAATCAGTAACTAAAGCCCTGCAGGAAAAAGAATTATGAAAAATGTACTGTATTCGCTCATCACGGTTTTTTTTCTCTCGTGCTCGGGCAGCGTGCACCATCAGGAGGCGGAATACCCGGCCATCCTCACTCCCGAGACCATTGCGTTCCTGCTCTCCGAGAAACCCGATGAGGTGGATCCGGGCTTGTATCTCTACCGGAACAAGCTCACCCGCCCTCTGGTCGAAAATTTCTATATCCGGGTAAGCGCCGATCGTGAAATCGCGGGGGCAATCCTGAAAGCCGCGGACAAGAACGACATACCCCTTCCCCTGGCCTTTTCCCTGGCCTGGGGAGAGAGCACCTTCCGGATCCGGGCCTTGAATCGCAACAGCAATTCGGTGGACCGCGGCCTGTTTCAGCTGAACTCGCGAAGCTTCCCCGACCTGGGGGAGGAGCAGTTCTACGATCCCTGGATCAACGCCGCCTACGGCCTGGCTCATTTTCGCTACTGTCTGGACGTTGGAAAGAGCGAGCTGGTCGCCCTGGCGATGTACAACGCAGGGATCAACCGGGTGCGCAGAGGGACTCCGTACAGCACGCTGCACCATGTTGCCCGCATTCTGAACAACCAGAGTGAGCTGGTCGAATCCTTCGGGAGGATGCTCGAGGACAACGTGGAGATTGCCAGAGTGTTGGGAAGCACACCTTCGTGATCGTCGTCCTGGAACACAGCATCGATCCCGAGGAAAAGAGGCAGATCGTCGGCTTCCTCGAGGAGAAGGGCTTTCGCATTCGGGAGATTCAGGGCGAGGAAGAAACGATCCTCGGAGCGGTCGGCATCATCCCCATCGATCTGCGGGAGGTGGAACTTCTGCCCGGGGTTGCCCGGGTCATCCCGATCACCAAGCCCTACAAGCTCGCCTCCCGCGAGTTCAAGAGAGAGGACACCTCCATCCCCGTCGGCCCGGTGAAGATAGGCGGCTCCCGCATCACCGTGATCGCCGGTCCCTGTTCCGTCGAATCCCGTGAACAGATAATGGAGATCGCGGCTCTGGTGCGGGAATCCGGAGCGGTGATCCTTCGCGGAGGCGCCTACAAGCCCAGAAGCTCGCCCTACGCCTTTCAGGGGCTGGGAGAGACGGGTCTGAAGCTGCTCAAAGAGGCCGGAGAGGCGAACGGCATGCCGGTGATCTCGGAGATCGTGAGCCCGGAGCACGCCCGGATGTTCTCCGAATACACGGATATCCTGCAGGTCGGAGCCCGTAATATGCAGAACTTCGAGCTGCTGAAAACCATCGGCGCTCTGCACAAACCGGTGCTGCTGAAGCGGGGACCCGCGGCCACGATCCAGGATCTTCTGATGTCCGCCGAGTATCTTCTGGCCCACGGCAGTGAATACGTGATGCTCTGCGAACGGGGTATCCGTACCTTCGAAACCTACACGCGCAACACGCTGGATATCTCTGCGATCCCGGTGGTGAAGAAGCTCAGTCACCTGCCGATCCTGGTGGATCCCAGCCACGGAACGGGGATACGGGCCAAGGTTCTTCCCATGGCTCTGGCCGCTGTGGCCGCCGGTGCCGACGGTCTGGTCGTGGAGGTGCACACCGATCCCGAGCACGCTCTTTCCGACGGACCTCAATCTCTCTACCCCGAGCAGTTCGAAAAGCTGATGCGGGACATCCACGCCCTGGCTCCCGTGCTGAGCAAGGAACTGTCCAGGCTTCCGGAAAAGCTCCCCAAAATCTCCGCTTATTCCCCCACCATCTCCACAGAGCAGGGACCGATCCTGGTGGCTTTTCAGGGAGAACCCGGCGCATTCAGCGAAAACGCACTTCAGCGCTATTTTCCCGAAAACGTGGGCACGCTTCCGCTGGAGCACTTTCGGGACGTCTTCGATTCGGTGCTCACCGGAAAAAGCCACTACGGGATCATCCCTATCGAGAATACATTGACCGGTTCGATCCACCAGAACTACGATCTTCTTCTCCAGTACCCGGACGTCCGCATCGTGGGAGAAAAGACGATCCGGATCATCCATAATCTCATCGGGCTGCCGGGGGCTACGATCGAGGACATACGGAGGGTTTACTCGCATCCCCAGGGTCTGTCCCAGTGTGCCCGCTTTCTGGACGGTCATCCCCAATGGGAAAAAGTCCCCTTTTACGACACTGCCGGATCGATCGCTTTCATCGCCCGGGAAGGGAAGAAGGAGAACGCCGGAATCGCCAGCCTGGATGCGGCCCGGGTCAACAGGATGAACGTGCTGAAGGAGGGAATCGAAACCGACAGCCAGAACTATACCCGCTTCGTGATCATCGCCCGCGAAGAGCTGGCCCGGAATGAGGGACAGAGCGGGACGGCCAACCGCGCATCACTCGTCTTCTCCACGTCCAACACCCCCGGATCACTGTTTCGGGCGCTCCAGGTGCTGGCGGAACGCAATATCAACATGGTGAAACTCGAATCAAGGCCGATTGCGGGCAAACCGTGGGAAGAGATGTTCTACGTGGATGTGGATATCCCGCCGGAGAGAGGTACTTTTCAAAAAGCTCTCGAGGAGCTTGCCTCGGTCACGGAAACGCTGCGCACCCTGGGGCTCTACACCGTGTAGCGGAGCATCATACCTGCTGCCCGGTTACCTCCGACTGCCGCAGCCGCATCTGCGCCTCTTTTGATGCCGTATATTCGTAGCGTCTGCGGTTGGCGCGTACGATGCAATTTTTCAGTCCGCTCAGCTCGATCTTGATCCCTTTGAGCTGCCCGATCTGCTCCTTGGGGCTCTCCTGCCTGAAGAGCTCGCCCAATCCCTGCAGCCTTCTGTGCAGCAGCTGGAGTTCTCCGATGTTCTTATTGAGGAAGTCATCGATCTGCGCCTCCGAGGCTTCCCTCAGGCGGGCCAGGGAGACGCTGTCCGGCTGGCTCAAAGCCTCGAAAAGGGAGGATTTCCTGCGGGCTCCTTCGACGAATTTCCTGAAATCGATCGTCTCCGTTTGAGTCATGGATGTGCGGGCATCGAAGTAGCGAATCTCCAGCCTCACGCTCTGCTCCTGCGTATGAAATGTTTTCTGCAACCAGGATCGCAGCCTCCCGCCCAAACCCCGTCTGCTGTTCTCCAGCATCTCCCGGTTGATCACGACCTTCCGCAGCGCGTCCTCCAGATGAGCCCCCGCGGGCAACATAAGGCGCACCGCCTCGAGGAGGATGGATTTGGAATCCTGCTGCCTTTCCGGCTTCGCGGGCCTCTGTTCGGGGACGTCGAGCGCCTCCAGGGATCGTTCCCGCAGCTGCCGGGCATCACCGGCAAACTCCTCCTGCAAAAGCTCCGTCGCCAGATCCCGATAGAAAGGCTTGCCTTTCAGGGTCACGGCAAATGCGTTTCTGAGCTTCTCATAGGCCTTGTCCGCACTGACGGTGTAGATCTCACCCAGCGTCCGGCTCAGGGCGGGCAGCAGCTCCTGACGCAGCATCAGCTTGTACGCCTGTTTCTGGAAGTCGAGAATCTCCTTGAGTTGGGCCAGGATGATCCGGGACAGCTCCCGCATCTGGGCCAGGGAGCTCGATATGATCCCCGTCGATATATTGTCGCTTCCGGGACGTATCTTGCCCAGCGTCTGCGCCAGCACCGCTGTAGTGGCATCCGGGGAGCTCACCGTGACATGGATCCAGTCGATGTAGTGAACCAGGGCGATTATGCGGCGGACACGCTGCAGATCGATGAAATCCACGCTGAAGTGGTAGTAGGTGTTCAGGAACTCCAGCTGGGCGTGAAAGGCGCTCAAACGCCGGCTGAGCTCCTCTGTTTTCTCCAGATCCAGAATCTCCGTCCTGGAGGGGATCTGAATCTCGGAAATTTCCCGTTCGTACGTGTAGGGATCTTCCTGAACCAGCGCCTTGCGGAGCAGGATGTTGTACAGGTTCTCGAAAAGGCTCTGGAATGTCTGAAAACTCTCCTTCAGCCGGGGAAGGGCGCTCTCATCGAGATATCGCCGCTTTGCCTCCAGCGCGCCGTGAAGGCGCGCTTGAAAGCCTTCGGAATCTGACATATACAGGAGTATAGAGGATAAGGGGGTATGGGGCAAATAGTTCCGTTCAGACCGAAGAAGCTGGTCATCGGGATTCTCATCTCCCGACCACGGATGCGCAGCTGCCTGATCGAGGAGCTGCAGAGCCGCTACGGACCCATCGATTACACCAGCCGGGACCTTCCCTTCGCCTATACGCGCTACTACGACGAGGAAATGGGGACGCCGATCAGTCGATTCTTCATCTCCTTTCTGCGGCTGGTCGATCCGGGATTGCTGGCTCAAATCAAGAGCGAAACCAATGAGCTGGAAACCCGCTTCTGCGAAGCGGGTAAGCGGAAGGTGAACATCGATCCTGGATTGCTTGGCTTGAGCCGTTTCATCCTGGCATCCAGCAAGGACGGCTCGCATCGGGTACCCCTGTCCGGCGGGGTCTTCGCCGAGATCACCCTGGTATACGAGAAAGGCGGCTACCGGGCCTTGCCGTGGACATACCCGGATTACCGAAGCGCCGAGTACCTCGATCTTCTCGCCGATATACGGCAACTGTACAAGGCTCAGGGCAACCAGCGCTTCGCGTAACAACGACGGGCGGGAGCCGCCTACAGCTCCATCTCCCGCCTCCACACGGCCACCGCCTGGCTGAAATCAGACTCATCCGCTGATCGCACCGTGGGGAAGCGGGCCAGCAGCTCCTGCGGCGAATCGCTCACGACAAAGCTCCTCACCGCCCATTGCAGCAGATCCAGGTCGTTGTAGTCGTTCCCGACCGCCATGACCGCCTGCTCCGTGATCCCCAGCTCGCGGGCGATTCTGATGGAAGCCGTGGCTTTCGAAACCTGAGGGGAAAAGATCTCCAACCAGCGGGATCGGCCATCCAGCGGAGAGGTGGTACGGACCACGTTCAGATGGTGCAGCTCATCCCGGATATCCGGATACCGGGAAACAGCGAGATGATACGGCTCGATCGCCACCAGCTGGCAGGCTTCCCCCGACGGTTTTTCTCTCCTGCGGCCGGGGGTCGCGAACTCCCGATACAGACTGCAACGGGCTTCGAAATCCGGGTTCGCTCCCCCGGATGCATAGAAGAGAAAATGATGGTTCTCCGGAATCGGGTGATGCACCATGAAATCCATGGAGAGCCGCGACAGGCACTCAAAGGCCATGGCCACCTGTTCCCGGTTCATCGAAGCGCTGAACACCAGCTCCTGCCGCGGCCAGGCCATGATCCCTGCCCCGGAGGAGAAGACGAGATAATCGACCGGAAAGTCGGCGGGCACCACCTTGCGGGCGGAAAACAGGCTCCGGCCCGTTGCGATCACCCGCAGGATTCCCCCCTGTTCGAGGTCCAGTAGAGTCTGATAATTTCGAGCACTGATGCGGCGGTCTCTCTGGAACAGGGTGCCGTCCAGATCCGTGACCACCATTGCCTTTGGCTTCATCCTTCGCCTAATATATCCAGTTTTGTCTTTGAAAAGTAACCCGATCAGCTTATAATCTCATATACTGTGCATCGAGGCTGCTCGGAGGATCGGCACGGCGAAGGTGAAGAAGATACATTTCGCAATGATCGAAGCCGGCGGCGGGCACAAAACACCCGCCCTGGCGGTCAAGGAAGCCCTGGAGGAGATTATTCCGGGGAAGTACGAGATCAAGGTTCTCGACTTCATGAAGGACCTGGGGTGTACGAACCTCGACGAAGCCCATAAGAAGCTGTGGAAATATCTGCTGAATCACCCCGAGCTGACCAAAAGCATTCAAACCTTCGATTTCATCACCGGTCCGGTGAATATCCGGATCTACAAACTGTTTCTCGATCGGGTTGCCAAGTACGTCATGCGCTACCTCTACGACGAAAAACCCGACCTGGTATTCTCCACGCACTACTTCAACACGATGTCCATCGCCCACATCAGAAAAACGTTCGACATCGGGCCGATTCTGGTCAACTATCTCACCGAAATCTTCGACTTCGACTCCTATTGGTATCTGAAAAACGTGGATCACTACATCGTCGCCTCCGAACAGGCCGAGAAGAAGCTTCTCAAGAAGAAGTTCCCCAGAGACAAGCTGCACGTGTTCCCCTACCCGGTACGCCGCAGTTTTTTCGATATCGAGCGAGACAGGAAGGAGGTGCTCCGATCACTCGGGCTCGACAACGGCCGCAAGACCCTGCTGGTGACCCTCGGCAGCGAGGGAATCGGCTCGATCCATCGGATGATCGAGACCCTGGTGAAAAAGCGTTTTCCCCTGAACGTGATCGCCGTGGCGGGAAAGAACGAGCAGCTGCGGCGGCAGCTGGAGCAGGATTTCGGTTCTTCAGACCGGGAGACCAGAGTCGTGGCACTGGGATTCCAGGAGCGCATCAATGAGCTCATCCATGCCTCTGACTTCTGTTTCATCAAACCAGGGCCGGCGACTACCTGGGAGGTGCTGTCGATGAAGAAACCGATCATCTTCTTCGAGAGCGCCCAGCTCAGTGAAAACCCGAACATCAAATTCGTGGTGCAGAACCGTCTTGGCTACTACGCGGGAAACATGCCTCGCAAACTCTCCCAGATCGTCGATTGGTTTCTGGGCGGTTACGGCCTCGAGGAGTGCCGACGGGCTTACCAGGAGATCAGGATCGAAAACGGCTCTACCCGGATCGCCCGTTTTCTTGACCGGATACTGGAGGGGAACTAGCTCTCCTGCACCGCTGTCCGTGGCAGGCGGTTTCAGCCGCCGGCCACGATCGGTCGAACCTCGACCTCGGCTTCATCCGGCACCACGGTGCTCTCCCAATCCTTCCGCCGGACGATCGTTCCGTTCATCCGCACGAGCAAGGAGGGAAAACCGTAGCCGAGGGCTTCCAGTACATCCCGGACGGTAAGCCCCTCGTGCCACTCCAGTTGTTTTTCTTTCGTCCTAATCACGATGCGCTCTGTTCATCTGCGTCAGCTGCTTCGCTACATACCATGCTTCCCGGCGGCGGGTCAATACGTTCAGAATCTCCCTATTCTTGACGAGAGGCGGTGCCGGTAGTATCGTTGGCATAGAAGAAACCATGATCCGTACCTTTGACGAGCTCGAACGGATGGCCAAAACGAAGCCCTCTCTGCATCTGGCCCTGGCCATGGCCGAAGAGGCGGATTCGCTGAAGGCGGTGGTCCTGGCGGCCAAACAGGGCATCGTCGAACCGATACTGGTGGGCAGGGAACAGGCAATCCGGGATATCGCCGCGAAGGAGGGGCTGGACATCTCTGCATACCGCATAGAGCCGGCGGAGGGGGAGGAGCACTCCGCCGCCAGGGCCGTCGAGCTGGTTCGGAAGGGCCAGGCGGCCGTGCTGATGAAGGGGCGAACCCCGACGGCCGTGATCATGCGGGCGGTTCTCAATCGCCACGGCGGATTGCGCGGTCCCGGGGTTCTGTCCCACGTATCGATCATCCAGATCAATACGTATCCGAAATTTCTGCTCATGTCCGACCCGGGTATCAACATCGCGCCGGACCTGCAAACCAAGGCGGCCATAATCGAAAACATGGTCTACGTGGCCCACAAGCTGGGCATCGAGAGGCCAAAGGTGGCGGTGATTGCCGCCGTGGAGAAGGTCAATCCCACCGCCATGCCCGCAACTGCGGATGCCGCTCTGCTCAGCAAGATGTCCGACCGCGGCCAGATTTCCGGGTGCATCGTGGACGGACCCTTCGCTCTGGACAATGCATTGTCGAGAAAATCCTGCGAAACCAAGGGGATCGAGACGGAGGTCGGGGGGGACGCGGATGCCCTGCTCATGCCCGATATCGAGGCGGCCAACGTGTTCTACAAAACCCTGGCCAATCTCACCGACGCAAAAATTTCCGCCCTCACCATCGGCGCCGATGTGCCGGTGGTCATGACCTCCCGGGCCGACAGCGACGCCATCAAGTATCTGTCCATACTGGGAGCCGTGTCCATCGCCTGACGTTCAAGGGCCCGGTCCGTGCCCTTGAGCTGACAACTGAAACCTGCATATCATTGACAGAACGAAGTAGAGGAAAGGAGCATGCCATGCCTCGACTGACATATCTGGGACACGCGGCCTTTTTAGTCGAAGGATCGAAGGCGAGCATCGTTATCGATCCTTTTCTGTCCGGAAACCCGCTGGCCACGGTCCGCCCACAGGAGATCAAGGTGGATTACGTCCTGCTGACCCACGGCCACGGCGATCACCTGGGGGACGGCATCGAAATCGCCAAGGCCAACAAAGCCACGATCGTGGCACCGAACGAACTGGCACTCTACTGCTCTTCGAAGGGCGCCCAGATCCACCCGATGCACATAGGGGGGGCTCACGAGTTTCCCTTCGGCCGGGTCAAGCTGACCATCGCGCACCACGGGTCGGTGGCTCCCGATGGAACCTACACGGGCAATCCCTGCGGCTTTCTCGTCACGATGGACGGAAAAACACTCTATCACACCGGCGACACGGGGCTGTTCTACGACATGAAGCTGATCGGCGAGATGAACCAGATCGATCTGGCGGTCCTGCCCATCGGAGACAATTTCACCATGGGAATCGAGGATGCGGTGAAGGCGGCGGAGTTCCTTCGGGCCCGCATGTACATCCCAATGCATTTCAAGACCTTCGAGGTGATCGACGTGGAACCCGCGGAATTCGTGAAACAGGCCGAGGCCAGGGGGCACAAAGCTCGCGTGCTGCCCATCGGGGAGAGTCTGGAGTACTGAGGCAGCGAATTTCGGTCGCCGGGCTTCCATGCCAACGGGCAGGCACGTCGAGGGTGACGGGGGAGGGAAAATATGCAGGAAGAAATCCGCAAACAGAAAGAGCAGTGGGAACGCAGCGCGGTCGAGCCGGCTGTGGAACGCCATCCTGAACGGAGGAGCGAGTTCGTAACCGGATCGGACAAGCCGGTCGATCGCCTGTACCTCCCGGAAATTTTGTCCGCAGAGGAATACCTGCAAAAACTGGGCTTCCCGGGACAGTTCCCGTACACCCGCGGTGTCCAGCCCACAATGTACCGGGGCCGGCTGTGGACCATGCGCCAGTACGCCGGTTTCGGCACGGCCGAAGAGTCGAACCGCCGCTATCGATTTTTGCTGGAACAGGGGCAGACCGGGCTCTCGGTAGCCTTCGACCTGCCCACCCAGATCGGCTACGATTCCGACGACCCGCTGGCCGAGGGAGAGGTCGGAAAGGTCGGCGTGGCGATCGACACCCTGGAGGACATGGAGATCCTCTTCGACCGTATCCCGCTGGACGGGATCTCCACCTCCATGACCATCAATGCACCGGCGGCAATCCTTCTGGTCATGTACATCGCGGTGGCGGAGAAACAGGGAGTCGGGAAGGAGAAGCTGCGCGGAACGATCCAGAACGATATCCTCAAGGAGTACGTCGCCCGGGGAACCTACATCTTTCCCCCCGAACCCTCGATGCGCCTGATCACCGACGTGTTCGCCTACTGCAGCCGGGAAGTGCCTCTGTGGAACACGATCAGCATCTCCGGCTACCACATCCGGGAAGCCGGCAGCGACGCCTCTCAGGAGGTGGCCTTCACCCTGGCAAATGGTATCGAGTACGTCCGGGCTGCAATTCAGGCGGGACTGGACGTTGACGGGTTCGCCGGGCGGCTGTCGTTCTTCTTCAACGCCCACAACGATCTGCTCGAGGAGGTTGCGAAGTTCCGGGCGGCCCGCAGGATATGGGCGGGAATCATGAAGGAGCGGTTTCACGCCGCCGACCCGAAATCCATGATGCTGCGCTTTCACACCCAGACGGGGGGTTCGACTCTGACCGCCCAGCAGCCGGACAACAACGTCGTGCGGGTGGCGATCCAGGCCCTGGCTGCGGTTCTGGGAGGAACTCAGAGTCTGCACACCAACAGCCGGGAAGAGGCCCTGGCCCTGCCCGCCGAACAGTCCGTGCGCCTGGCTCTGCGCATCCAGCAGATCCTGGCCCATGAATCCGGCGTCACCTCCACCGTGGATCCCCTGGCCGGTTCGTACTACGTGGAGGCGCTGACCGACCGGATCGAAGCCGAGGTCTGGCAGTACATCGATCGAATCGAAGCGCTCGGCGGGATGGTTCCCTCGATCCTGAAAGGGTATGTCCAAAAACAGATCCAGGAGGCCGCCTTCCGCACCCAGAAAGACATCGAGAGAGGCGAGCGGGTGGTGGTGGGGGTCAACAAATACCAGGGGGAGGAGAAAAAACCCCAAAACCTGCTGCGGGTCGATCCCGCGGTCCGCAAGCTGCAGGTGGAGAAACTCGCCCGAATCAAGCGCAGCCGCAATGACTCCCGGGTCAAGAGCGCCCTCGAGCGGCTGCGGCACGGGGCGAAGCAGAAGGATGTCAACCTTCTGCCCCTGCTCCTGGAGGCGGTGCGGGAGTACGCCACCCTGGGAGAGATCTGCCGGATCCTGCGGGATGAGTTCGGCGAGCACAGGGAAACCATCGTGCTGTGAGGAGACGAGGATGAAGAAAACGAGGATTCTCATTGCCAAACCGGGACTGGATGGCCACGATCGGGGGGCCAAGTTCATCGCCCGGGCCCTGCGCGACGAGGGCTATGAGGTCATCTACACCGGGATCCGGCAAACCCCCGAGGCGATCGTGCAGACTGCGATCCAGGAGGACGTGGATTTCGTGGGCCTGAGCCTTCTGTCCGGCGCACACAATGAGCTTTTCCCGCGGGTGGTGGACCTGCTGAGCTCCAGCGGCGCCGGGGAGGTGATCGTGTTCGGCGGCGGCATCATCCCGGAGGAAGACATTCCCTTCCTGAAAGACAGAGGTGTGGCGGCCATCTTCGGACCGGGCACCACCACGAAACAGATCGTCGACTTCCTGGAGTCCGCGAGGGAGAGCTCCTGAAATCTATGGATCTTGTCGCGGAGGTTCGTCGTGGAAAGCTCCGGGCGATTGCCCGGACCATATCGCTGATCGAAGACCTGGAGCCGGAGGCCGAATCGCTGGTGGATGCCCTGTATCCGCATACCGGGCGGTCCCTGATTGTCGGAGTGACCGGCAGTCCCGGTGCCGGCAAGAGCACCCTGGTGGACAAACTCATCACCCTGGAGAGAGGTCGCGGCCGCAAGGTGGCCGTAATCGCCGTCGATCCCAGCTCCCCTTTCTCCGGAGGAGCGATCCTGGGCGACCGCCTGCGCATGCAGACCCACGCCACCGACCCCGGAGTGTTCATCCGCTCGATGGCCTCCCGGGGTTTCCTGGGGGGAATAGCAGCGGCCACCGGGGATGTGATCAAGGTACTGGATGCAGCCGGCTACCAGTCGATCTTCATCGAGACGATCGGGGTGGGACAGACGGAGATCAAGATCGTGGAGCTCTCCGATATCGTGGTGCTGGTGCTGATGCCCGGCGCCGGCGACGAGATCCAGGCCATGAAGGCCGGGGTGATGGAGATCGGAGATATCTTCGTGATCAACAAGAAGGACCTGCCGGGGGCGGACAAGCTCCTCGCGGAGGTGCAGTACGTCCTGAGCTTCAAGAATCCCACGGGGCGCAGCGGAGAGCGCAACCAGAGCGAGGGCGGCGGCAATCCGGTGCTGATGACGTCCGCCGCTCGCGATGAGGGGATCGAGCAGCTGCACCGGGCGATCGGTGCCTATGCGGAGGAGATCGACGGCTCCGGCAGGCTGGCGGACAAACGGCGCTTCCGCCTGCAGAGGGAGCTGCTGGGAATACTCACCCGCAAGGTTCACGAGCTGATGGATGTCCAAATCGAGGTCTCCAAACAGCTTCCGCAGTGGGCGGAAAGCCTGTACCGGCACCGCGCCCGTCCCTACGCTCTGATCAACGAGCAGATCGGCAATTTCCTGAGGGAGAAATCGAATGATCGAGAAAATTAACCACGTCGCCATCGCGGTCCGCTCCCTGGAGGAGCACATTCCCTTCTACCGAGATATCCTGAACCTGGAGTACAGGGGTACCGAGGTGGTGGAGGACCAGAAGGTGCGCCTGGCGGTGTTCCGCGTCGGCGAGGTACAGATCGAGCTGCTCGAGCCGACCTCGGGGGACAGTCCGATCGCC
>JAFGQJ010000034.1 GCA_016935715.1 Spirochaetales bacterium | reverse complement strand
CGGGCAGAGAGAGGATCCGCAGCACTTCCCGCGCCAGCTCCCGGTAATCCCCTATGGGAACCAGTCCTCCCACCACCAGCCCGGCCAGCCCTCCGGTCCGGGTGGCGACCAGGGGGACGGCGCAGCCCATGGCCTCCAGAGCGGCGATCCCGAAGCCCTCGGAGCGGGAGGGCAGAACGCTGAGCCGGGCGATGTTGTGAAAGGCCGCCAGCACTTCCGGTGTCTGGTGACCCATCATGAGCACGTTTTTCATCTCGTATGCCCTGTCGGGGATGCCTTTCATGACATCCTCGAGGTCACCCGCTCCGAAAACCACGATCGCCGCTTCCCGCTGCCTCTGGATGATCCTGTTGGCGCGCAGGAGTACATCGATTCCCTTGGTTTTCGATATCTTGCCGGCGAAGGTGACGATCGGCGTGTTCTGATAGCGCTGCAGGTCGAAGCGGGCCAGCAGCTTCCCACGCTCCACCTCCTCCCTGCGGAACACCGCCTGATCGTAGCCGTTGGGCAGAACCACTACCCTCCCCGGATCCACGGGATAGAGCTCCAGGACCTCCTCCCGGACGCTCCCGGAGATGGCGAAGATGTAGGAGGCGTGTCTGGCAGCCCGGCGGGCGTACTTTCGCATCCGCCTGTCGTAGCGGAATCCCAGCTGATCGCTGTGGTGAGCCACGGAGATGTAGCTGTATCCTTTCCTGCCCAGCACGTAGTCCATGATCCAGATGTGCTGGCATTCGATCACATCGGGCCGGAACTCTTCGATCACCTTGTCCGTGAACTCGCCGTAGTAGCCCATGTAAGCCCGCAGCTGGGCGGGGGTGAGATCCTTGAACGTCCAGGCGTGGGGAAAGTTGCGGGGATGGGGATCGGTGATGATCAGCGGAAATGTATAGAGCTTTTCCCCGTTGTAGGTTGCGGGGAACTTCAGGATGCTGAACCTGTCGGGATGGTCGTAGTACCTGTCGAAGTCCGGCGACTGGAAACCGCTGTCCGGAAAGATGACCCGCGCCTGGTGTCCCTTTCGGATCAGCTCGTTCATCGCCCCGTTGACCACCGTGGCGCTGCCCGTGCCCCACGGTCCGGTGTTGGTAAACAGAATCCTCACGAGTTTTCCCTGGCTCCCTTGTGCGAGTAGCTGGACAGGTAGTTTTTTGCGATGCTGTCCCAGCTGAAGTGCTCCACGGTCAGCTGTCTGAGCTTTCGCTTCAGCTCGGGATTGCGGAGGTTGCCCCTCCTGATGTTCTGGATGATGTTCGCGGCGATGTTGAAGATCATGTCCTCGTCCACGTTCACCCGGGGGGAGTCGTTCAACTCGTAGACCTTTCCCGAGACCAGGTCCACGATCTCCTTGAACCCGGTCTGGTTCGAGATGATAGGGAGAACACCACTGGCCAGCGCCTCGATGGATACCATGCCGAAGGCCTCCGGGCAAACCGAGGCTGCCACGAAGCCGTCGGCGCAGGGCAGGAGCCGGCCCAGCTCGGCGTGGCCAAGGGCGCCGAGAAAATGCACGTGAGCGGCGATGTCGTTTCGTTCGGCCGATTCGAAGTAGCTCTTGACCTCTTTCCTGCGGGACAGTGCTTCCAGAAACCTGAAAGGCTTCTCCACACCGGATTTCTCCCCGGGCTGCATCTGGGCGATGCTCTTTTCGATCAGATAGCGGAACAGCTCCCGGCGGCCGGAAGCCAGGGAGTAGACCAGGGCCTCGAGCTCTTCCCGGTAGCTCCCGAATCCGATCAGCAGCAGGTGAAGGTCCGGCACCTCCCGGAGCACGATCGGCAGCGCGCCGATCACCATCTGGATCCCCTTGGTCCAGAGATACTTGCCGACGAACAGCAGCACCCAGCTGCTTCCCCAGTCGATTCCCTCCAGGGTTTCGACGATGTCCTGATCCGGATGTCCCGGCTTGTACTCTGCATTGTACTTCGTCACCAGGGCGTCGACCTCCCCCACAGAGGAGGTTTCATCCAGCTCCCGGTAGAACTCGCGCTTCTGCTCCGGGCTCTTCCCGTCCGGCAGGAGCTTCAGCCGTATCTTCAGATTCTCCTGCAGCTCATCGATCGATTGCTGCCGCGAGCTCTCGAGGATGCGAAACAGGCCGGTATCCACTCCCGCGGGGACCACGGAAAACTTATGATCGATCTTCGCCGCGATGCGCTTGAAGAACGTTATAGCCTCGAGCCGGTTGTGATTGCTGACGGCAAAGATCCTCGCGGCGCCGAGCAGAGCCCTGGTCGCGTAGGGGCGCAGGCGCGGGTCATTGCGCACGCTGAAGTTCAAAGCGCTGCCGTGGAGGGTGATGTAATAGGGGATCCCGTGCCTCTTCCACATCTCCCGGGCGATGTAGGGGGACATGATGACGTGGTTGGCCTGGACCAGCTCGAATCCGTCTTCCCGATAGATCGTCTCCAGGGCAGAGACGTTCCCGCGTACGTAGTCCTCGATTTCAGCGAGCTTCATCTCGGAAAAAGTCTTGACCCTGAAACCCTCGTATTCATCGTAGACGTACACCGGCAGCAGGCCCCCTATGTCCGGATTGAACAGGGTGCATCTTCCGGCATATGGGGTATCCCTGGTGAAGAGTGTGCGGTAGCTGCGGTTTCCCGGCTCGAAAACCGAGTGCTGAGAGACGAAGTCTATATCTTCCGGATGCCTTTCCTGGCAGAAGAGGAGCACCCGGTGGCCCAGGCGGCAGAAGCTGCGCACCAGGTTGTTGACGAAGATGTTGCTGCCCGTCCCGGTGAGCAGGTAGCCGTGGATCATGCAGATCTTCAGGGGCGGCATGGCGGTCCTACAGCCCCCGCCAGAAAGGCGCCAGCACCCGGCGCACCTCCTGCACCACCTGCCGTGTGTCCGCCTGCACGTGCGCCCCGGTCCCTGCCGGACTCTCCGGCTCCGCCTGCCCTCCCGCCCTTGCTCCTTCATGCCCGTGGATCAGGCGGATCAGCACCGATGCCACTCCGTCGCTGAGGGCCGTGCGGTCGTATCCGCCCTCCAGGGTCAAAGCGATACGGCCCGGACAGCAGCCCCCGGCCAGCTCCTGGAGCAGCGCCGTGAGCCGCCCGTAGGCTCCGCCGGTCATCCCCATGCCGGCCAGGGGATCGTTGAGGTGGGTGTCGAAACCCGCCGACACCAGGATCAGCTCGGGGGCGTACTCCCGGGCGATGGGAAGAAGAACTTCCCGGAACACGTACAGATAGTCCTCGTCACCCTGCCCTCCAGCAAGCGGGACGTTGACGGTGAAGCCCCTGCCTGCCCCTCCTCCGATCTCGTCGATCCTTCCCGTACCCGGATAGTGGGGATACTGGTGGACGGAGAAGTACAGCACCTCATCCGTGTGGTAGAAGGAGTGCATCGTGCCGTTTCCGTGATGCACGTCCCAGTCCGCGATCAGCACCCGTTTCAGGCTATGTGCTTCCAGGGCGTAGGCGGCGGCGATGGCCACGTTGTTGAACAGGCAGAAGCCCATGGCCCTGCCCGCTTCGGCATGATGCCCCGGGGGACGCACGAAGGCGAAGGCTGCCGGAAAGCGCCCGCTCAACACGGCCTCCGCCGCTTCAATCGCGCCCCCCGCGGCGCGGATCGCCGCGGCGTAGGAGTCGGAGGTGGCCGAGGTGTCCGGATCGAGCACCGTGAAGCTGCTCTCCCTGGTCTTTTCGATCCGGCGGATGTAGCTCTGCTCGTGGATCCGCTCAAGCTCTGCGAAGGTGGCATCCCTCGGCGGAATATCGACCAGCTGATCCCTGAAGGGGAACCCGGAAAGCATCCGGTCGATCGTGAGCAGCCGCTCGGGACCTTCCGGATGCATCGGGCCGTTGGAGTGCTTGAGGTACAGGGGATCACGGACAATGGCTATCTGGTTCATACACGTCCACTATAGGGGAGTATCCCCAAATTGGCAAACCCCAGTTGGCAGACCCCAGTTGGCACCCCCCCTGCTTTCAATGGACGGAAAATTGCGTTATGCTGGTCTGCGCGCTGATGGGCAGACTCTCAACTCTGGCACGATTCCTGATCGCCCTCTCTCTCCTGCTTCTCCTGATTCTGATCGGGACGCTGGGCTACTCGTCTATCGAGGGCTGGTCCGTCGGGGACAGCGTGTACATGACCTTCATCACCATGAGCACCGTGGGTTTCGGCGAGGTGAAACCCCTGTCCCCCGCCGGTCAGCACTTCACGATCATCTTTCTCATGCTCAGCATCGGCACGGTTGGTTACTCGGCGACCGTGCTCATCAGCTACGTGTTCGAGGGGCAGATCCTCAACGTAATGAGGGAGCGAAGAATGAAACGAACGATACGGCATCTGAAAAACCATTTCATCATCGTCGGAGGAGGCGATGTAGGCCGGGAGGCGGCCTACGAGTTTCAGCGCTCCAAGAAACGCTTCGTCGTCGTGGACCGGGACATCTCCCAATCGGATCTGTCCCGGGACGAATCGATCCTGTTCGTGGAGGGGGATGCGATCAACGACGAGGTGCTGGTGAAAGCGGGGGTCGAGCGGGCCGCCGGGCTGGTCGCCGCCCTGCCCGAAGACGAGTCCAATGTCTTCGTCGTGCTGACCGCCCGCCAGCTCAATCCCCGCCTGCTGATCGTCAGCCAGGCTACCGAGGAGCGGACCACCCGGAAGCTCACCAAGGCCGGGGCGAATCGCGTCATCTCTCCGAAGAAAATCGCCGGCCAGCGCATGGCGGCCATGGTCCTGCGGCCCAACCTGCTCAATTTTCTCGACGTGATCGTCCAGGGCGGCGAGCTGGACATGCGCATCGAGGAGGTCATGCTGGAGCCCGATTCTCCCCTGATAGACAAGACCCTGAAAGAGGCGGGAATCGGCCAGCACACGGGGGCGATCATAGTAGCCATCAATGCTCCGGAGGGGAGAGTGCGGATCAACCCGTCGACCACCTCCACGATCTCATCTGTGAAGCTCGCAGAGGGGGACGTGCTCATTGCCCTGGGCAATGAGGATCAGCTCACCCGTCTTCGGGAGTTCGTGCGCAAAGGACACTGAGGGGCGGACGGCCGCAATGGGCGCAACGCCGGATCAGGGAAACGGCGCCGGAACGCCTGGCTGCACGCCGGAGCTCAATCCACGCTGCGGAGCAAAAGCGGAGCGATCAGGTTCTCCACCGGGGCGTAGTTGTCCGTCAGCATACCATCCCCGTTGCGCATGCGCAGCTGTCCGAGCATCCGTTCGGGCAGGCGGCGGCCGACCAGGCGGCCCGAGTCGGAGTACAGCATCTCCGTCGCCTCTTCCATGGGCCGGAAGGAGGCAAGGATCACGAATGTAGCCCTGCGCTGCGGGGAAAAGCCGTCGTCGGTGTACACGGCGGTGTGGGGGAAAACAGCGCCCAGCGTGTTCAGGTAGGCGTTGAGAAAGCGTCCGTGATCGAAGATGTCGATGCAGTTGGCCATGAGCAGACCGTCGGGATCGAGCAGCTCTCCCGCCTGGGCGGTGAACTCTAGGGTGGTGAGCTGGTAGGGGATGGAGTAGGAGTTGAACGCGTCCAGATAGACAATATCGAAGCGCTCCCTTCCCTGGAGGTAGGCAACGTAATTGCGGGCATCGGCAACCACCTGCAGGATCGAAGAGTCCTCTCTCAGGTCGAAGAAATCCCGTGCCACCCTGAGAACCTCCGGGTCGATCTCCACGACCTGGTTCTGGCTGTTCGGATAGTTGCGCTCCAGGTACGATGGAAACACGCAGCCCCCGGCACCGAGAGTCAGCGTGCGCAAGACGGCCGGGGAGTCCGGAGCGAAAATCCCCTTCTGCACTGCAGCGCGCCTGGTGAGGATGCCGAAGATCTGCTCGTACTGATAGAGCAGGTCGTCCGGAGCCTGCGGATCGTAGCGGTTGTGGATCAGGGCATCCTCTATGAGCTG
>JAFGQJ010000208.1 GCA_016935715.1 Spirochaetales bacterium | reverse complement strand
GCCGGGGAGCCTGCAGCCGCCGAACAGCCGGCCGAACCCGTGCCTGCCGGCAGCGAGCAGGGGGAGGCAGCTGCGCAGGCAGAGAGCGCAGCTGAGCAGGCAGAAAGCGCAGCTGCGGACGCCGGGGCCGGCGTCTGGTACCAGATAAAGTGGGGCGATACACTCTGGGATATCGCCGCAACCTACTACCGCAATCCGTGGCTGTATCCCAAGATCGCCAGAGAGAACCGCATCACCAATCCGGACCTAATATTTGCAGGTACAAGAATCTTTATTCCAGAAAATTAGCATCCCCTTATCCCTTCTGTTTTTGTTCCTCTCGCTGAACCGGTGCACGGCGGATTCCGTCTGGGGGGTTTCCCGGGAGCGTCTCCACCGGCAGCTGCTGGCGGGGGAGAGAGAATTCCTGAGCGAGCTGGAGGTCGAAGAGCGGGATCTGGCCGAAGCCTTTCGCCTCGGTCCCGGTGCGCCCTTCTACCTGTCCCGGATATTCATCTCGATGGGCCGAAAGCAGACCGCCGAGCAGCTGCTGAACCTGCAGTGGCGCAAGGGCGATACGCCCTGGCGGGAAGAGGCGGGGCTGGAGCTGCTCGAAAGCTTCCTGGAGGCCGAACGGCACGCAGAAGCCGAGGAGCTGGCCGGGGAGATGCTGGGACGTCTGCCGGATCGGGCGTTCGAGCAGCGGGTGCAGCGCCTCCTGCTGGAAGCTCTCTACTGGCAGGAAAAAAACGAGGAGGTGCTGGCGGCTCTTGCGGAGCGCAGGGATGAGCGCGCCCCCTGGGACGGGGAGCTGGACCTGTTTGCAGCCGTCTCCAGCCAGAGGCTCGGGAGAGCCGGCTGGCAGGCCCTGTTTACCGGACTTTTTTTCAACAGGGCGAGCTCGAGCCTCCAGGCCCGCGCCTACGCGTACCTGGAGCAGGAGGACCGCCTGGCCGCTTTTCCGCCGGCGGTTACCAGGTTCTTCGAGGGCAAGAGCCTGCTGTACCAGGGCCGCAATGCGGAAGCGATCGAACGGCTGGAGGGCTCTCTGGAGGCTCTGGAGGGCGAAGGACCGGACATGGAGATCCTGTTTCGGGAGCTGGGAGCAGCCTACCTGGCGGAAGCCAGATACGCGGAGGGAGCGGAAAGGCTCATGCTCCTGGCCGCACCTCAACCTCCCGCCGCACGCCTGGCCGCAGTGGAGATGGCCGGGAGGCTTTTGCGTAAGGGGGGGCAGCTGCAAGAGGCCGAGCGGCTGCTTTTCCGGGTCGTTCGGGAAACCGAATCCCCGGAGCAGAGGGACAGGTCGATCTGGTTCGTTCTGGATACGGCCGCCGGCAGTTCCACGGCCCGGCTGATCGAAATGATCGAAGAGCTCGCACCGCTGTGGGGTGAACCGCGGTATTTCGCCGACCTCATCGAGGCCGAGATCTCCCGCCTGGTGGCCGGCCGGGATTGGGAGGGACTGGCCTCCCTGCACCGGGCGCTGGTCGGATACTGCCCGCCGGACACCATGGCCAGGTTGTCGTACGTGGTCGGACGGGCCCTTTCCCTGGGACTGCTGCCGGCTTCCGCCACCCCCCTCTCCCCCCAGGCCCTTTTTTTGGAAGCGCGCGGCGCCGGAAGGCGGTACTACGCTTTCCTCGCGGAAGCCGCTCTGATCGATATGGGATTTCCCGCACAGTGGACTCTCGTGCAAGACGGCCCGGCGGACGGCTCTGTCCTCGAAACGGCCGGGGAGCAGCCGCAGGAGCAGTCCCAGGAGCAGTCGCAGGAGCAGAGCAGCGAAGCGATGATCCGGGGGTATTTCGATTTCGGCCTGTACCGGGAAGGCGCGGAGCTGCTGCGCTCCAGTTGGAGAAGCGTGCCCGCCGGGCTGCTCCTGGATTGTGCGGTAACCCTGAACAGCCACGGGCAGTACTTCCATTCGATGCGCCTGATGAACCTGTACGCGGCCGGCAGGCGGGAGGCGGTGGAGATCCCGGAGCTCGAGCTTCTCTATCCCCGCGCCTACGCTGAATGGATAGAGGAGTTTTCGAACAGCGAGGAGCTTCCGGTGACGGTTTTCTACGCCCTGGTGCGGGAGGAGAGCTATTTCGACCCGCAGATCGTTTCCCGCTCCGGGGCCGTGGGTCTTACCCAGTTGATGGAGGAAACAGCGGCGGATACGGCCCGCTGGTTGAGGATCGAGCGGTACGATCTCCGGGATCCCGAGCAGAACCTCCGCATCGGAGCCCACCACTTCGCCAGGCTGCTCGTCCGGCTGGAGGATATTCCCAAGACCCTGATGGCCTACAATGCCGGACTGGCCCGCCTGCGGGGCTGGGAGCGCACCTTCGCCGGGCTGCCGACGGATCTTCTGGCCGAAGCGGCTCCCTACCCGGAGACCCGCAACTACGTGCGCAAGATTCTCGTTTCCGCCGTGTACTACGGCGCCCTGTACTACGACCGCTCCCTGGAACAGACGGTGCGGCTGTTTTTTGCCGGGGAGCAGTAGCTGAGCCGGGAGGCGAACACAAGATGAAGGAGAACGATCATTGAGCCCGCTTCAGTCTCTGCTTCTGGGAGTGCTCCAGGGCGTGGCGGAGTTCCTGCCCATTTCCAGCTCGGGGCACCTGGTCCTGCTCAGGCAGGTGATGCATCTGGCGGGAATCCCCCTGCTGTACGACGTGCTGCTTCACCTCTCCACCATGGTCGTGGTGGTGATCGTATTCCGCGGCAGGATCGCTTCGATCTTCTCCTCCATCTGGAGAGCCTCGAGGAGCGCGGCCGTACCGGAGGACCGGGAAAACCTGCGGCTGGCCCTGTACATCCTGATCGCTACCGCCATAACGGGAGTCGTCGGTCTTGCCCTGTCCCGCTTCGAGGATCTGTTGTTTCACAGGCCCCGGCTCGTATCCCTGTTGTTTCTCGTTACCGCCCTGTTCCTGCTCTCCACCCTCGTTCACCGGGGCCAACGGGACTATCTGCAGCTCGGTTTCCTGGGTGCCGCGATCGTCGGATTGGCCCAGGGAATCGGGGTGCTGCCGGGCATCTCCCGGGCGGGAATCACCATCTCCGTGGCCCTGCTGCTGGGCCTGGATCGACGGAAGGCGGGAGAGTTCTCCTTCCTGATCGCCCTGCCCGCGATCGCCGGTGCGGCTGTCCTGCAGCTGCGCCAGGCCGGCACTCTGATGGGCATGATAGAACCCGCCGCCCTGTTGATCGGGCTGGCCGCCGCCTTCGTGGTGGGGCTGCTGTCCCTGCTGCTGCTGCTGAGCGTGGTACGCAGGGGCAGGCTGTCGCTGTTCAGCATCTATCTCATACCGATGGCGGTGATCAGCTGCCTGCTGCTGTGAATCCCCCGATCCACCGGGTTTGCCGCCTCGCCGGCCTTTCACTCTTCCCCGGTTTATTCCGATAACAGACGTAGAGGGAATTTTGAAGCGCGGATTTTCGACGATTTCCTACATACTGGCCTTTCTCCTCGTGGTCGCGGCCGCGGCCACCCTGATCTCCCTTCTGCGGGTCGTCAGCGGCCAGGAAGGTCTTCTGTCCGTGCCGGGGAGGTTCCTCTTCGCAGCGTTTCTGTGGGCCTCCTTCTTCATTCCCGCGTACCTGATCATCCTCTCCCTGTTCCTGCTCTCCCCGCGTTTCTCAGGAAGGGGCCTGTTCGTGCTGAACCTGTTCATCCTGCCCTTCCTCACGGCCAGCGTGTTTCACAAGGTCGTACTGTACGGCAGGATCCCGGGCTCCTTTCTTCCCGATCTCATGGTAAGCACCTTCGGACGCGCCCTGTCGGCGGCGTTTCTCTTTCTCATCATGCTCTTCGAGCTGTTTCTGATCTTCACTCTGAGAGGCGCGCTGAGGGCGCGGGCTTCGGGAGCAGCACCGCCGGAGCGCCGCGGGAACAGTGAACGCCCCAAGGCGCGCAGGAGCAGGCCGCGGCCGGAGCGGGAGGCGGCGCGGGGGGATGACGGCGGGGGCGCGGAGCTTTCCGAGCTGGAGGTCGTCATGGAGGATGACACTCCGGTGGTGAAATCCAACGCTCCGGCTCGCCCCGAGGTCCGGCAGCGCCTCCTGTCCGAGCAGAAGGTGAGCCCCAGGCCCGGGGGGGGTGCCGGCTCGAAGGCAGAAGGCTCCAAGGCCTACTCCTTTCCCATCAAGGGGCTGCTCAAGGACTATCCGGACGGGGAGTATTGGGAGATCGACGCGGAGACCCGCCGGTCCGCCCGGGTTCTGATGGAGACACTGGAGGAGTTCAAGATCAAGGCGGAGGTTACCGGTATCCGCAAGGGCCCGGTGATCACGATGTTCGAGATACTCCCCTCTCCAGGTGTCAAGATCTCCAGGATCGTCAATCTGGCCGACAACATCGCCCTGCGGCTGGCCGCCTCGCGGGTGAGGATCGTCGCCCCGATCCCGGGCAAGCACGCGGTGGGGATCGAGGTGCCGAACAAGAGCAGGGCCATCGTCAGCTTCAAGGAGATGGTCAGCCTGAAGGATTTCCAGGATACCCGCATGGAGATTCCCATCGCCCTGGGCAAGGACATCTCCGGGGAGGCTCAGCTGATCGACCTGACCCAGACGCCTCATCTGCTCATTGCCGGTGCAACGGGAAGCGGAAAGTCGGTGTGCGTCAACTCGATCATCTGCTCCGTTCTCTACCGCAAGGCACCTGAGGATGTGAGGATGCTGCTCGTGGATCCCAAGATCGTGGAGCTCAAGGCCTACAATGACATCCCTCACCTGCTCACCCCTGTGGTGACCGAGCCGAAGCGGGCTTTTCAGGCGCTGCAGTACTGCATCGACGAGATGGAGCGCCGCTATTCCCTTCTGGACAACACCGGCGCCCGGGACGTCCGCTCCTTCAACAAGAAAGCTTCGAAACACAGGCTCACCATCCAGAAGATCCCCTACTGGGTGATCGTGATCGACGAGTTCGCCGATCTGATGGCCACCACGGGCAAGGAGATGGAAGCCGTCCTGGCGCGGCTGGCCGCCATGGCCCGGGCCGTAGGCATACACCTGGTGCTGGCCACTCAGAGGCCGTCGATCGACGTCATCACCGGCCTGATCAAGGCCAACATCCCCTCCCGCATCGCCTTCATGGTGGCCAGCAAGTTCGACTCCCGGATCATTATCGACTCGGTGGGGGCGGAGAAGCTGCTCGGACAAGGGGATATGCTCTTCACCCCGGCCTGGGACCCGATCCCGGTTCGCATCCAGGGTACGTACCTGTCGGAGGAGGAGGTGGAAGCCATCACCGATCACGCCCGGACCCTCGGGGAGCCGGAGTATCTGGATGAGGAGATGTTCTACGACGAGGACGAGGAGGAGTACGACGGTTCGGGCTCGGAGGATCCCCTGATGGACAAGGCCGTCGAAATCGTGCTGGCTGCGGGCAAGGCATCCGCCTCCTACATCCAGCGACGTTTGAAGGTGGGCTACAACCGCGCCGCGCGCATGGTCGAAGAGATGGAGCGCATGGGCATGGTCGGCCCCGCCCAGGGCAGCAAACCCCGCGACATCATCCACGCTCCGGATCGCTGATCCGCCCCTGCGGCAGGCGGCGGCCTTACAGTATACCGGCCTGCAGCAATCCCAGAACGATAGTGGCAGCCATGAACAGCAGGGTGACACGGCCGATCCAGCGGTGCACGGCCCGGGCCCGCTTAGCCCTCTTGGGGACTTTGCGGATCTTGAGCATGAAGTGCCCCAGCAGGGGAGTGAAGATCATCAGGAAGACGGTCACCAGGCCGATCCAGGAATGGGGCACCCGCAGGTGCACCCCCGTGGTCCGGGAGATCATGTACGCGGCGATGACGATACCGGCCGCTCCGATTACAGCCCCGCTGATGCCCATCCGGCGGTGGGTTTTCAGCCACCACCTCTTCTTCTTGAGGTAGCGGGGGAAGAACATCCCCACGAACAGCAGAACGAAGGAAACGCTCATCAGAACCCCGTGCACCGGGTACAGCAGGCCGTAGAGATTCCGCCGGCCCGTCCCCTGATCCCCGGCCGCCGCCGGGGCAGCCGCGCCCGCTGCAGCGCCGCGGAGGCTGATCGTGACGGATCCCCTGCGGTCATGCGGGTCCAGGTAGTCGTCTGAGGTGCCGGTTGCCCAGATGATCCCGTGCTCCCCCTCGAGGGACAGGGTTTTGTCGTACGCATCCCCGGTTTCCAGGAAGCGGCTGAACTCGAAAGTGGTCGTATCCGCCTGCTCCCCTCCGGCGTAGGAGAGGATGTTCTGCTCTCCCCCCAACTGCTCATCCGGCGGGTGCGGACCGAACATCCCGGTGGAGTAGCAGTCCAGGGCACCGACCTCCCCTCCGTCCTCCACCCAGCCGAAGATCATGTCCGCCTCCGCCATGACCTGGGTGGGATCGATGCCCAGGGACACCCAGCCCCGGGTGCGGGCCTGAACGGCGAAATGAGCGCGCTCCCCCTCGACCGCCCAGTACAGCAGGAACTCCCCTCCCTCCAGGGAGAGGCTGCCCGCGTACTCCCCTTCGGCCACGATTCCGTCCACATCCACTGCGTGCACCGGGGCCACGCTTCCCAAAAACAGCAGGGCGGTCAAGATCGGAAGGATCTGTCCTGTCATGGACCGAGTTTTTTCACTTGTAGTCATGGGAACCAGCATATATCAGATCTCCGGGAGATGTAAGTATGAGCGGTGACGAAGAGCTCTGCAGCGGCGAGACGAACTGGAAGAGATTGGGCCCACAGGGACTTGAACCCCGGACCAACGGATTATGAGTCCGCCGCTCTAACCAACTGAGCTATGGGCCCCGAATATTTCCAGATTCCTGGAACAGTCTCCTGATACTGTAAAAGAACTAAAAAACATGCCCGCTGTCAAGACGAGATGGCCCGCCCCTGCCGCGGTGCGCCCGTGCGGCGCTCCGCAGCCGGCAGGAACGTAAAAAACCCGGCTGCGCAGAGGCAAGCCGGGCCTGATCCCGTCTTCTTATACTCGGCTCGAGCTATTCGACGATGATGGCCTCCGCCGGGCAGTCGTCGGCGGCTTCCTTCACGGCGCTTTCGAGATTGGCGGGTACGTCGGCGACGATCACCTCGGCGATATCGTCGCCCATTTTGAAGACGTCGGGAACACTATCGGAGCACAGTCCGCATCCCGTGCACAGATCTGCGTCAATTCGAACCTTCATTGGCAACTCCTTGAATGATGGTGTTGTACGGGGCAAGAGTAATACAAACTCCGGCTTGCTTCAAGCCCGGGATGGCTTTTCGCGGCGCTTTTTTATTCATCCCGGAGCCTTGACAGAATCTGACAATTTATTATCTTTCTGTATTAGCTTTATCTGCGGGAGGTTTCAATGATCGCGCTGTTGATCGGGATTCTGCTCATGCTGTTCGCTGTCTACTCGGTGCTGCCTTTCTCCTGGTCGTTGAACTGGTGGTCGGACGTGATCCAGTTCCTCAAAGGGGGTGTACCCCTGATCGCCGTGTTCATCGGCCTGATCTCCTTCTTCGTCGGGGTGGCGGATATCAAGGACAAGATCGAGAGCAAGAAAGAAGAAGAGGAAGAAGAGGAGGAGAAAGACAAGCAGGACCAGGATTGACAAAGTTCCTGAACTGTGCAAGTATTGCCCCTTGCCCGGCAATACTCGAGGATAAATAACGATGAAAACGATATTCGTGAAACCGAAGGACGTGGAGCGAAAGTGGTGGCTCGTCGACGCGGAGGGTCAGACACTGGGCCGGCTGGCCAGCAGGATCGCTGCAGTCTTGAGGGGGAAACACAAGCCGATCTACTCGCCTCACATGGAGACGGGGGATTATGTGGTCGTTGTGAACGCAGAGAAGGTAAAGATCACGGGAAAGAAGCTGGAGCAGAAGGTGTATCACCGTCATTCCGGCTACCCCGGTGGATTGAAGACGGAGCTGCTCGGTAAGTTGATGAAGACGAAACCGACCTTTGCCCTGGAGCATGCGATCAAGGGGATGCTGCCGAAGGGCAAAATGGGGCGAAAGATCTTCAAGAACGTAAAGGTCTACGCCGGCGCGGAGCACCCTCACGAGGCTCAGAAGCCGGAAAAGCTGGAATTCTAGGAGTGGAGATTGGTTGAAAATTTAGCCTACGGCACGGGACGAAGAAAGACCGCCATTGCACGGGTTTTCCTCCGGGAAGGCAACGGCAAAATCACTGTAAATGGAAAGACACCGGAGGAATATTTTCCGACGGAGCTCATGGCACAGAGCATGAGAAAACCGCTGGAGGTCACGGACAACGTTTCCCGCTTCGATCTGCTGGTTACCGTTTCCGGCGGAGGACCGGCCGGCCAGTCCGATGCCTGCAAGCACGGAATAGCACGGGCACTGGCGGCCTATGACGCGAGCAACCGGCCGGCCCTGAGGTCCAACGGGTTCCTCACCCGGGACAACCGCATGGTCGAGCGCAAGAAGTATGGACAGAGGGGTGCAAGAAGAAGATTCCAGTTCTCCAAGCGATAGTCTGAGCCTGGTAGAAGCTGAACGAGCAGGAACCGCCGGGGAGCGAATCAAGCTCCGCCTCTCCGACGGTTCCTGTTTTTTTGTCTCCGAAGAGGATCTGCGGGATCAGGGACTACCGGTTTTCGAGCTTGCCCCCGGCCTGCGGCTTTCTCCACCCGTTGTCCAAGCCCTGAGAGAAGGCGCGATGAGGCGTCAGGCCCGGGACAAAGCCCTCGGTCTGCTGGCCCGGGCACCGCATTCGACCTGTTCCCTGCGGCTCAAGCTGCTCAAGCGGGGATTCGATGCCCGGATCGTCGAGGAGATCCTCACTTTTCTCTGTGACAAGGAGTATCTGGACGACCGCCGTTTTGCCGAAAGCTGGCTGCAGGCCCGCACGGAGCGGCGTCCGGAGGGAAGGGCGCTGCTGCTCTCCGGTCTGATGCGAAAGGGCATCCGCCGGGAAGTGGCCGAAGAGGCGGTGGAGGATCTTCTGACACCCGAGGTGGAGCTGGAACACGCGCGCAGGGCCCTCGCCAGGCTCAAACGGACGGGGGAATGCGATCCGGACAGGCTCATGCGCAAGCTTGCAACCCGGGGTTTCTCCTATCCCCTGATTCGAGGTGTGATGGAAGAGCTTCGGGAGCCCTGAGTTGCTCAGAGCCCGGCAACCGCAGCGAGCGTCTCCACAGTGCTGATCCGGGCCTGAAAGCTGCTCTCCAAGACGAAGCGCGCCAGATCGAAAATCCGGCGCACCTGCTGCCTGTCGATGATGCTCGAATCAGAGGTCGCCACGATGCCGTCGAAGGATTTCAGGGGGTAATCCGCCGACGGAGATACCGCAACCCGGCAGGGTAAGGAAGCATTGCCCGACAGCCGCACCCGCAGCTGCTGTGCCATTTCTCCGGAGCGGGAAATCGGAGAATCCAGGAAGATTTCGATCCCCGAAGGCTTCAGGGAGCCGAGGGCCGAGAGAATCTCGCTGATGCCCTTCTCGGTCACCTTTCCGGGTTTATAGCTGCCGTGAATGCCGGAGGCGTCGCGCATCAGGCCGTCGTCGGACAGGAAAACGGGAAAGCCCTTCAAATAGCTCTCCACCGTGATGAGAACATTGTACCAGTCTACCCCTACCATCTGCCCCGCCACTTCCCCGGCAGGCGCCAGCTTGGACCTGCGGCTTTGACAGTCGGCGGAGGGGAAGACCGCCCGGAACAGGCAGTTGCGCGCGACGGAGCCGAGCCGATGATGGTCGCTGACCAGTTTGAGAGCGGCCTTGTCCGGGTATCTGCGGTCTTTCAGATAGCGGTACTCTTCTAGTGCTTCCCGGAAACTCATCTGCCGTTGACCTGGCGTTGAAGTTGATATATGGTAGCAACAACAAGAGTAAAAGGGAAGGCGGCATGGAACAGACTGAACAGAGCCATGTTCTGATCGTAGAGGATGAGGATTCGATCCGTTTGACCCTGAGGGACTACCTGATAAACAAGGGCTACCAGGTGGTGGTAGCCTCCGACGGGGTGGGGGCGATCAAACAGCTTCTGGACAACCCGGTCGGCGTGATCGTGTCCGATTACAGAATGGATATCCTCGGGGGAGACTACTGGATACGCTTCCTCAGGGAATACTGCACGGACAAAAGGGTCATCATCACCAGCGGTTTCCTCAAACCGGAGTTTCCCATTCCCTTTCCCGTGCTGTACAAACCCTTCGATTATTCCGAGCTGGAGAGGATGGTTTCCACCGCCCTGGCCGACAAGCAGTGACGGTCGGGCGGCCTTCCGCGCCGGCACGGCGGCACCGGTACGCGCCGCCGGCAGGAACAGGCTGTTGTTTATGCCGGAGAGAAAGAAGCCGGAGAACGGGAGCGTCCTCAAGAAGACCTTGCACTGCCGGATCGAGGGAATGGTGCAGGGCGTCGGCTTCCGCTACTCCACGCTCCACCAGGCCCGGCGATTGGGTCTGAACGGTTATGTGCGAAATCTCTGGGACGGGACCGTGGAGGTGGTGGCGGAAGGTGCCGATGAAAAGCTGCGGCAGCTGGAGCGCTGGCTGAATCACGGCCCCCCGGGGGCAGTCGTCCGCCGCATCCACAGCCACTACTCCCCCTTCCAGGGCGTGTATCGATCCTTCGGCATCGACTTCTGACTGCTGGAAGACAGTCGGCGGCGCACGTTTCCAGGTTTTCAGATGCGGTACGTTCAGCCCCGGTGGGAGTCCCGGATCGAGTAGAAGGCATCCTTTCCGGGATAGCTGGCGATCGAGCCCAGGCTATCCTCGATGCGCAGCAGCTGGTTGTACTTGGCCAGCCGGTCGGAGCGGGACAGGGAGCCGGTCTTGATCTGGCCCGTTTCCAGGGCCACCACCAGATCCGCGATGAAGGCGTCCTCCGTCTCTCCGCTCCTGTGGGAGACGACCGCCGTGTAGCCGGCGCGTTTGGCCATCTCCACCGCCTCGTAGGTTTCGGTCAGCGTTCCGATCTGGTTGACCTTGATGAGAATGGAATTGGCAATGCCCTGCTCGATTCCCTGCTTCAACCG
>JAFGQJ010000207.1 GCA_016935715.1 Spirochaetales bacterium | reverse complement strand
GCTCTGCTGGTCGCCCACCACGCCCTCGGGGTGCTCGCCTTCAGGGCCCAGCGGCACAATGCATTTCCGGTCCACATCCACCACGTCTGCAACACCAGCCGGGAGATGCTCTGGCTCGTTTCCGTTACCGGCCAGGCCCTGGCGCGCAACACCCACCTCGTCATCTTCGCCAATGCCTTCATGGCCGCCGGGCCGTGCACCGAGATGATCGTCAGGGAGCTGGCCGCCCATTCCCTCACCTCTACCGTATCCGGGTGGCATCTGAATCCCTGCGCCGTGGCCAAGAACCGGCAGCCGCTGCACTGCAGCGCCATGGAACCCCGTATCCATGCGGAGGTCGGCCACGTGGCGGCCAGGGCCGGACTGGACCGCAAAGAGGTCAACCGCATCGCCAAAACGCTGCTGGAAAAGTACGAGAAGGACTTCGCCCAGGCTCCCATCGGCAAGAGCTTCACCGAGTGCTACGACCCGGTGCTGGTCAGACCCAGAGACGAGTACCTGAAGCTGTGGGACAAGGGCAAGAAGGAATTGACGGAACTGGGACTGGACTTCGGTCTCATCCATCAGTAGAGAGGCGGCGACGGTGCCCTATATTTCCATCGAAACATTCGCCGGCAAGACGGACGAGCAGAAAAAGAATCTGATCGAGGAGGTCACCAAAGCGGTGACCTCCTCCCTCGGCGTTCCCAAAGATGCGGTGTGGATCGTGATCAAGGATATCCCCAAGGCCAGCTGGGGGGAGGCGGGCCGTCCCTGCAGTGAAATCTATCCGGATCGCGGGAGCTGAGCGCGGACCGACTAACTCTTACGGAGGCTGAAACATGATAACCGTTCTCGAACGGGAGGGGTTGGAGATCAAGATCGCCCCTGATGCACCCATCGTAATGATCGGGGAGAAGATAAATCCCACGGGGCACAGGAAATTGTCGGAAGCCTTGGAACAGCGGAATTTCGACTATATCAGGGAGCTTGCGCAACGGCAGATCGACTCCGGGGCTCATATCCTGGATGTGAACGCGAGCATTCCCGGCGCTGACGAAGCCAGGCTGCTGCCCGAGGTGGTAAAGATCGTGGCCGAGCAGGCGGCGGTGCCGCTGTGCATCGACTCCAACAGCGCCGATGCCCTGGAAGCGGCGTTGAAGGTCTGTCCCGGCAAACCGCTGGTCAATTCCGTGAATGGAGAGAAGGCCAAGCTGGAGCGGGTTCTCCCCCTGGTCCGGGATCGGGGAGCGGCGGTAATCGGGCTGACCATGGATGATTCGGGGATCCCCGGCACCGCTGAAAAACGTCTGGAAATCGCGCAGCTGATACTCGACCGGGCCGTGAAAATCGGGATCGCCGCCGAGGATGTGGTGATCGATCCTCTGGTCCTGACCGTGGGTGCGGATCAGCAGGCAGCCCTGGTCACGCTCCAGACCATCAGAGCCGTTCGGGAGAGGCTCGGTGTGAACATCAATCTCGGCGCCAGCAACGTTTCCTTTGGTCTGCCGGAGCGGCAGACGATCAATCAGGCTTTTCTGGCTCTGTCCTTCTCTGCCGGAGCGAGCTGCGTGATCACGGATCCCGCCAGGCTGGCCGGCACGATCCTGGCCTGTGACCTGCTGCTCGGCCGGGATCCGTACGGGAAGCGCTTTTTGATCCACGTGAGGAAGACCCGGCAGGCCGGGTAGGGAAAGGGTCGAGATGGAGCTTGACAGGCGCGCCATAGCGTTTATACTTCGAAGTTATAAATTTGCACCGCTGAATCGCCGCTCACGGCCGCAATCTTAGACTTGAAGAGGGGGAACGGGTGCGGGAGAAGAAGATCGTAACAGCCGGAGACCGGGTCTATCTCAAGTTCTTCGACCTCGATTTCTTTCACGAAAAAGCAAAAGAAGCGAATGCCAGGCTCGTGCCCTTCAAGGACTTCGACGAAGGGAAATTCAAACAGGAGATATCCGACGCCGACGCCATCGTGGTCATAGACAGGCCCCTTCAGAAGGATCATCTGCAGGCGATGACGTGCTGCAAGATCATCCTTGCCCTCGAGGTGGGCTACGATTTCATCGACGTGGCGGCGGCGACCGAAAAGGGGATCGTCGTTTCCAATGTACCGACCTACGGCACCGAGCAGGTCGCCCTCCACGCTTTGTCTCTGATTCTGGCCTGCCAGAGAGAGCTCAAGACCCTGATGGCGGAAACCTCCGCCGGAGGATGGAACTACAATGTCTGCAAGCCTCTCTGGGAGCTGAAGGGCAAGAAGCTCGGGATCATCGGGCTGGGCAGAATCGGCCGCAACCTGGTGAAAAAGGTGCAGGGGCTGGAAGTGGAGCCGATCGCCTACGATCCGTACCTTTCCGATGACATCTTCCAGATGCTGGGAGTGAAGAGGTGCTACGATCTGGAGGATCTGCTGGATGCTGCGGACATCATCTCCCTGCACGTGCCGCTCACCCCGGAAACCCATCACATGATCGGGGAAAGAGAGCTTGCCCGCATGAAGAACCGAGCGATCCTGGTCAACACCTGCAGGGGAAAGGTGATCGACGGCCCGGCGCTGTTCAAGGCTCTGAACGACGGGCAGATCGCGGGGGCCGGGCTCGACGTGCTGGAGAAAGAGCCGCCGGATCCCGAGGAGCCGCTACTGAACTGCAAGAACCTGATCGTAACACCCCACGCCGCCTGGTACTCGGAGGAGAGCCTGGACCGGTTGAAGAACTTCGGGATGGACGAGGTGGTCAGGGTACTGAACGGAAAGCGTCCGAGGTTCGTCGTGAACCCGGAAGTTTTTTTCCAGCGTTGAGGTCCCAGCGCTGAGATCAATCGAATGCCGCTTCACTTCCGCTGGGAGGGGATGCAGGCGGCAGAGAGGAGGTTTTCCATCGGTAACGTGCGCCGGCTCAATCCAGAGAATCTAAAATCCAAGACCGAAAGGAGAATGAGCTTATGGACACTCATCACCTGGTAGCTCTGATCGTCATCATCGTGTACTTCGTCGTCATAATCGGGCTCAGCGTTTATCGCCGCCTGGCGAAAACCGAGCTCGATTTCTTTCTGGCGGACCGGAAATTCCCGCACTGGATCCTGGCGGTATCCTTCGCCGCCTCCTGGTTCGGGGGAGCTTCGGCGCTCGTGTCCGCCGACAAGGCCTATGCCGGCGGATGGAGCGCCTACTTCGTCATGGGCGGCCCGACCATCGTGTCGAGCCTGGTGCTGCTGTCCCTGGCCGGAAGAATCCGGTTTCTCGGACCTATATCCCAGCCCGAGATAACGGAGAACCGCTACAATAAAACGGCCCGGATCATCCAGTCGGTGATCATCTGGTGGTACATGTCCACCTGGGCAGCCTCCCAAATGATCGCGGCGGCGGGCTTCTTCGGTGGGTTTTTCGGCATGAGCTACGTCACGGCACTGCTGATCCTGGTGGCCGTCGTGTGGTTCTACTGCATGTTCGGCGGATTCAAGAGCGTCGTCACCACCGACCTCGGACAATTCGTGTGGATCGTTTTAGCCCTGGTCATCGTCGGGATTGCGGCGGCGGTGAATTTCGGCGGCTTCGGCAAGGTCCGCGAGATCGTGAAGGCTCAGGACAACACGAAGTTCTTCAACATCTTCGGCGAGTTCAAGTACAGCCTGTTCTACATCATCTCCTTCACCTTCGCCTGGGTCATCTCGGCGGAGATCTGGCAGCGCTTTTCAGCAGCCCGCAGCGTGAAAGATGCCAAGAAGATATCCAGGGGAGCCCTGTGGATCAACATCCCGCTGTACCTGGTCGTCGTGGTGATCGGCATGATGGCCGTGGGCCTGTTCGCCGGCAAAGACCTGGAGGGGGACCACGTGATGACCCGGATCCTGCTGGGCTACACGCCGCCGGTTCTGGCTGGCATCGCCTTCGCCGGACTGCTGGCGGCTGTGATGTCCACCATGGACACGGCGATCAACACCGGGTCGCTGGTGCTCACCGAAGACTTCTACCACCGGCTGATCAACCCCAAGGCCTCGGAGCGCTCGATCCTCATCTTTGCCCGAATTGCAGCCACCATCATGGCATTGCTGGGCATCCTGGTGGCCGTGCTGATCCGGGACCTGCTCTGGGTGCTGTGGATGGCCAGCGATATCCTGGCAGCCGGGGTGTTCTGGCCGCTGATCCTGGGAATGTACACCAAGTGGGGAACCACTGCGGGAGCCATCGCCAGCATGCTGGCCGGCAGCCTGTACGTGCTCTGGCAGTACCTGATCGACCTGGGTGTGGGCCTGCCGAGCATCATTCCGGCCTGGCCCGGCCGCTCCTGGCCTTTCTCGATCTTCTGGGGAATCCTGATCGGGTTCGTGGTGTTCACCATCGTGAGCCTGCTGACCCGAACGACCAAGGAAAGGGAAAAGGCGGATCGCTTCTTCGCGAATCTCAAGGGAGCGAAGGGCTAGGGATTCGGCCGTACGAGTTTGCATCCCGAAGACGCGCGGCATCACGCCGCGCGTCTTTTTTTCGGTCGGGCCGGGCCGGTGCCATCTGCCGGATGGCCGACAAAACACGCGGGAATTCTTTGATCAATCCGTTGACGCAGCCGGTTCGAACTGGTATACTCAGTTGTTGCAAAATAAGAAATGCCGTTTCTTTATTAGAGACGTACCAGAGAGATGCACACCGGTGAAGAATAGATTGCGGGTAGGATTGGGACGATTGCGATGCCGCAGCTGTTGTCTTCTGTAATCAAGGCACTCGAAGTTCTGGAAGTCTTTACCATTGAACATCCGGAGTTGAGCCTGGCAGAGATCAGCAGACGGATGGGTGCACACAAGAGCTCGGTGTACAGGATACTGAGGACTCTCGAGGCGGCTGATTTTCTGCGCTGGAACGGTGAGAGAGGGCTGTACCGGCTCAGCCCCAAGATACTCGAGCTGGCCAGTCGTGTCCTGGCCCGTTACGACTTGCGGGAAGTGGCCGGGCCGCCCATGGAGGAACTGGCTGCCAGAACCGGCGAAATCATACACCTGTCGATACTCGATGGATATGAAATCGTCTATCTGGAAAAGAAGGGAGCAGGACAGGTACTGACCGTCGCCACGAGGGTGGGGGGAAGGTATCCTGCCTATGCCTCGGCCATGGGCAAGGTGCTGCTGGCGTTCCTTCCGGAGCAGCAGCTGCAGGGGATCCTCGAGGAAACGGAGCTGGTGGCTCTCACTCCGAAAACCATCACCGATGAGGGCCGGCTGAAGCGGGAGCTGGCTGCAATCCGCGGCCAGGGGTACGCCGTGGACGACGAGGAAGCGTTCCCCGGCATACGCTGTGTCGCCGCCCCGATCCGGGAGCCCAGCGGCAGGGTAGTGGCTGCGTTGAGCGCGACCATTCCGGCTCAGCGGCTGCCGACCGAAAGGAGCCCGGAGTTGATCAACATGATCGGCGAAACCGCCTCCCGGATCTCCGCAATGATCATCGACACGGAAAGGGAGACATGACATGAAAAGGGAAGAATTGAAGAAGCTCGCGCGGCGCAGGATCTTCGACATCGAAATCTGGCCCGCCGGCAAGCCCATCGATGAGCTCAAGGAGGAACTGGGTCTGCCCGATCTTGCCAGGATGGACACCAACGAGAATCCGCTGGGTCCTTCCCCCGGAGCGGTCAAAGCCATGGAGCAGGCGATCCGCCACGTGAATTTCTACCCGGACGGACCCTGTCTGCGCCTGAAGCGGAAGCTCGCGGGGCGCCTCGGGATATCGGAGGACATGGTCGCCTTCGGCAACGGCGCGGACAGCTGCATCCGGATGGTGGCCAGCGCCTTCATCAACGACGGCGAGGAAGTCGTCATGGCTGATCCGAGCTTCCCCGTGTACTCGATCTTCACCAGAGTAATGGGCGGCGAGGAAGTGCTTGTGCCGCTCAAGGACTACACCCACGATCTGCAGGCCATGAAGAAGAAGATCGGGCCCCGGACCAAGCTCGTTTGCATCTGCAATCCGAACAATCCGACCGGCAGCATCGTTCGCAAGGCCGAGCTCGACGATTTCTTCCGTGATCTGCCCTCCGACGTGATCGTGGTGCTCGACGAAGCGTATTTCGAATTCGTATCCGATCCCCAGTTCCCAAACGGTCTGGACTACCTCAGGGAGGGGCGCAACATCATCGTGATGAGAACTTTCTCCAAGCTCTACGGTTTGGCGGGCCTGAGGATCGGTTACATGATGGCTGCCCCGGAGATGATCTCGGTTCTGGAACGGGTCCGGGAGCCCTATACGGTTGCTGGTGTGGCCGAAGAGGCGGCTCTGGCGGCACTGGACGACCGGGAGTTCATTGACAGAGTGATCCGGAACAACGAGAAGAGCCGGAACCTGATCTGCCGGGAGCTCGACCGGCTGGGCCTGGACTATGTGCCCAGTCACACGAATTTCCTGTTCGTCGATCTCAAAACGGACGCCAGGAAGGTGAGGGAGGCTTTGATGCGGCGGGGATTCCTCATCCGTGCCGGAACGGCGTGGAAGCTGCCGACCTGTGTTCGAATAACCTTCGGAACCGAAGCGCAGAATGCAGCCTTCATCCGGGCACTGGAGGAAGTGCTGGGCGGCGGTCGATAGGCGTACATCAGTCGAGCGGGCTGCAGGCCCGTT
>JAFGQJ010000206.1 GCA_016935715.1 Spirochaetales bacterium | reverse complement strand
TTCTGGCTGTGGGCGGGATTCCGGTTCTGTGCGAGATCGACGAGTCCCTCACTATGGACCCGGAGGATCTGGAGCAGCGCATCACGGAGCGTACACGGGTCATCATGCCGGTGCACATGCTGGGCAATCCTTCGGACATGGACCGCATCATGTCTGTTGCGCAGAAGCACGGGCTGATCGTCTGCGAAGACTGCTGTCAGGGGCTGGGTGCCCGCTATAAGGGAAGGTACGTCGGCTCCATCGGACAGGTCGGCACGTTTTCTCTCAACATCAACAAGACCATCACCTCCGGCGACGGGGGGATGGTGACCACCGATGACCAGGGCTACTACGAACGGGCTTTCGGGTTCCACGATCAGGGACACAGGCCGCTGCGCCTGGGAGTGGAAATCGGTAAGCGCTCGCTGATCGGCATAAACCTCAGGATGAACGAGCTTACCGGGGCGTTCGCCCTTGGGCAGCTGAAGAAGCTCGACGCAATCCTGCAGATGCTGCAGGAGAAAAAGAAACGCTTCAAGAACGCTGTGGCCGCAGCGGGGCTGCCTGGGATGAGTTTTCGCCGGCTCAACGACCCGCAGGAGTGCGCCACCTTGCTGACCGTCCTGTTTGACGACGCTGCGGTGGCACAGGCGGTGGCTGAAGAGCTCGGGGTGCAGACGGTGGCGGGCAGCGGCTGGCACGTGTACAACCACATGGAGCAGATCCTGGCGGTGACCGACGAGCGGGGAGTTAGGCGGTACCGCAAGCATATGCTGCCCCGCACAGACAGCATACTGGCGCGGGCGATCAACCTCAGCGTGGGCGTAGTCGATCCGGGGCTCGGGGCAGGTTTCGGTATCGATGTGCTGTCCTCGAACGAGCAGATTGACAAGACGGCCGATGAATTCATCAAGACTGTCCGCCGATGCCTGAGTGCCGGTGCCTGAGTCGATGACCGGCAGCGGAGCGGTGAACAGGGGCACCCCCATACGCGTCGGGATCCTGGGCGCGGGCAACATGGGGAGCCTGCACGCCGGGATTCTATCCAGCGACCCCCGCGTGCGGATCGTGGCAGTGGCGGACAGGGAACCGAAGCGCGCGAGGAACCTGGCGACGGGCTTGGATGCCCGCCCCTGTGCGGACCTGAAGGCGATACTTGCAGAGGGCATCGACGCCCTGTACGTTACCACTCCCAACACCGCCCACGTTGAGCCCACGATCCAGGCCCTCAACGCCGGGGTGCACGTATTCTGCGAGAAGCCCTTCGCCTGTTCCCTCGAGGATGCCCAACGAATTGTGGAAGCCGCCGCGCGGTCGAACGCCGTATACCAGGGAGGGCACAACCGACGTTTTGCCCCCGCCTATGATTTTTGAAAGAGCGCATCGATGAAGGCTTTGTTCCCTACCTCATCAACGTCAAGATGAACGACGGGGACCTCAAGGACCCGCCCTGGCTCGCCGACCGGCGCAAGACGGGGGGCTTTCTGTACGAGACGACGATTCATCTGCTGGACATCGCCTTGTGGCTCATGGGTGATGCCGTGGTGGTGAAAGCAGTGGACCGGGCCAACCTTTATCCGGACCTCGTGGATTGGACCATTCTTCTCACCTTCCGCAGAGGAGGGATGGGCACGGTAATCTCCTCGGGGCACGCTTCCTGGCATCCACCCACGGAGCGGGTGGAGATCGTGGGCTGGTCGAGGCCTGCTACCGAAGCGCGGAGAGCGGGCGTACCGTGCAGTTGGAGCCTTGAGATTCAGAACATTGTTGCACAAGGGAGCGCAGACATGGGTGACGTGAGGATGGCTGTGCTGCGCGCGAGCCAGATGCATTGCCGTTTCATCCGGGAAACGCACGGGCAGATCTTAAAGGTTATGCGCATGATCGAAGCGGCTCGGCGATCCCAGGACCGTGGAGAAGTCATCGATGCCACCTGAAAAGGGGATCGAGAGTGCCAGCCTGGGCCTGCACGCGGCGGTGATTCCACAGGCGGATCTGGAGACGGGGCTGCGCGCGGCGGCCAAGGCGGGGTTCACCGCCTTCGAACCGGAGGCCGTCAGGATTGCGGGCTACTCGAGCGCTCGGCTGCATGCAGCCAACGAGCTGCGTACAGAGCTGGGCCTACGCTGGGGACCGCTGAACGAGCTGCAGGCTTTCGGCAGGGCAGCGGCGGGCGGCGACACGAACCGGCGGCTTCTCGACCTGGCCGTGGAGCTGGAGATCCCCAGCCTGACCGTCATTCCCGCGCCCGGCGATCTACCCCTCGACCGGGCCGCAGCCGAGCTGGGAGCTCTGTGCGAGCAGGCGGCGCAGCGCAGCCTGTTCCTGTGCTTCGAGATGCTCTGCTTCCAGGACCGGCCCTTCCACAGCGTTACGCAGGCGCTGCAGCTCGCCGAGGCGGCCGGTGCCCGTCTGGTGGTCGACACCTTTCATTACATCGTGGCCGGCGTCACCGCCGGGCAGATCCGCGGCCTTCTCCCTGAGCGGATCGGCGTGGTCCACATCTCCGATGCGGAGCGTCACGGGAGGGGCCTGGGCTCGCTGGCGGACGACGATCGCGTGCTTCCCGGTGAAGGAGAGCTCCAGCTGGCGGAGGTGATGGGCGCGCTTGTCTCCACCAGCTACCGGGGCCTGATGAGCGTGGAAGTCTTTCATCCTCGCTACACCCGGGACGACCCGGCCGCCGTGGCGCGTAGAGCTTGGGAGCAGACCGTTCAGCTCTTGGGCAGCTGCGGCTGGAGCCGGGCGGGGCAAGAGCTATGGGGGGGTTCAACTATCGCTTCATACCGGCCGTGACTCTGGCCCGTCGCATGGTCCGCGAGGGCCGGCTGGGGCGGCTCAGTGAAGATCGTGAGCCGTGTATCGCATCATGATAGAACGGAGATTATCCGATTCAGCGACACGATGGATTTTTTGGGTAAAGCAGGAAAACAAAGATGAACCCACTACCGATAGTGCCGATCGAACGTCGTCGGCGCATCCTGGACCTACCGGCCACCCTTGCCGTCCATGAACGTTTGCTGGCGGAGATGCCGTTTTTTACTCAGGTGGAGGTGGAACCTCCTCCGGTCGACACGGACCCGATGAGGAGTAAATATCGGGTAGTAGCCTGGAACGCAGAGCGATGCCGCCGGATCGATGGAGCCGTCCGACTTCTGCAGAAACAGAATCCTGACGTGGTCCTCATGACGGAGATGGATTGGGGTATGGCGCGTTCCAGTCAATTCCATACGGCCCAGGCACTGGCCGGGCGTCTGCATTATGGTTATGCTTTCGCGATCGAATTTCTGGAGTTGGGTCTGGGGGACATGGAGGAGAGAAGGCTCTGTGAGGGACGGGACAACTTGGTTGGCTACCACGGTGCTGCAGTCCTGTTTCGATCCCTTCCCCTGGAGACGAGAGTGGTCAGGCTGGAGCGGGCTGGAGGCTGGTTCGACGGCGGAAGGGGTGAGCGGCGAGTAGGTGGTCGTATCGCCCTACTCGCCCGTTTCCCTCTGTTCGGCGAGCCGGTCACGTTCGCCGCGGTGCACCTGGAGAGCGACACCGACGCGGAGGATCGCTGCGCACAGATGAGGGTTCTCTTCGATGCTATCGAGTCGTACGGTGCCGGCGGGCCAGCCTTGATCGGGGGCGACCTGAATACCTTTTCGATGAGTCACGCAGAGCTTGAGGACGAAGTCTTTCTGCGACGGGCGATGAGGCAAGATCCCTATCGCTTGTTGAACCCCGTCGCCTTCGAGCCCCTGTTCGCCCTTGCCGACAGCTACGGCTACGTGTGGGATTCGGCCAATCTGATGAATGTTCCCACACAACGCCTGTCCCGGACCGCTTCCACCGGCGTAAGGCGAATGAAGATTGACTGGTTTCTTGCCCGGGGCCTGGAGGTCTCTCTCCCCGAGATAATCGAAGCGGTAGATCCACATGATGGCAGGGATCTGTCTGATCATGAGGCCATTGCGGTGACTGTCGAACGGCCGGAATCAGCGCCAAGACTAGCTTCACAGGATACCGGATCGTGAGGATGCTGGATTATCCTTCCTGTTCGTAGAAAAGTAATCGCTGCCCGGAGCAATTATGCGCTCTGTTGCCGGCCTACACTTCGGAACTGTTGAAAGCCTTGCCTACCGGGAGGCGGCCATCGACGCGCTTTCCTTCGATTTCAAGGCTCTTCTTGAAAGGGGAACCCTGCTGCGCCGCCGAGGATATTCGATCGGCGATTTC
>JAFGQJ010000205.1 GCA_016935715.1 Spirochaetales bacterium | reverse complement strand
TGACCGTGGTTGTTGATCAGGATGATCTTGCGGTAGCCGTCGTTCCACAGTCCCAGCATGGTGTAGATCAGCATCTCCTCGACCACCTCTTTGGGAATGATCACCGTGCCCGGCATTCCCATGTGGTGGTAGGGATGTCCGCCGTAGTTGAGGGGGGTGAAAGCCAGGTTGCACTCTCTGCCCTGCTTGGCCGTGTAGCGGCGCAGGCCCTCCAGGATCTGGGTCACCATGAAGGTATCCAGCCCGGAGTTGGCATGCATGCCGTGGTTTTCCGTACAGCCGACGGGCACGAACAGGATGTCGTTTTTCCGCCGCTTCTCGATGCACCGGGCCCGGGGGGTGTTCTGGATGTATGTACCTGCTTTACCCAGCTCCGAGGGAGAAGGAATGTCGTAATCGGCGAGGATCTTATCGATCTCCTGCTCCGAGGCATCCCAGACCTCTTTCTTCACTCTTCCCACTGAATTGTCCTCGAAAAAAATCAAGGGGTTGTCCGTGGTAAACCATTTCATAGTCGTTCCTCCAATCCTCTTTGCATGTCTGCACAAATTAAATATTGTTGAATTTACGCTATCATATAGATTAATTTATATCAATATTCTAGTACATTCAAAATTGATTTCCTGTTGATTTTTCATGGATTTTCCACCAAGATTGGGTTGGAAGCGGATAGACTGCGGCCGCTGCCCGACGGGCGGCAGCAACGAACCAAGGAGCGATACGGATGGAGCTGGGCACCACGATTCGCAAGATACGAAAGAAGAAACTCCTTACTCTGAAAGACGTGGCTCATATGACCAACCTGACCGAAAGTCTGCTCTCCCAGATCGAAAACAACAAGGCACAGCCGTCCATTTCCTCACTGATGGCCATTTCCAAGGCTCTGAACACCCCGATTGCCTATTTCTTCGAACAGGATGACGACCAGGTCCATTCACCGGTGATGCGCTCCAGCGAACGGCCCGTGGTCCACACGAAGAGTGGAATCACCTACTACCTTCTGTCCCACAACGTCGGAGAAACACAGATCGAGATGCTGTACGCCGAGTACGAAAAGGATGCCAGTACCGAGGTCTTGCACACCCATACAGGCTACGAATGCGGAATCGTGCTGGAGGGCAAACTCGAGGTCCGGCTGGACGAAGATCGCTACATTCTCAACCCGGGGGACAGCATCACCATCCCCTCCTCCCACCCCCACGACATAATCAACATCTACGACGGATTGTCGATCGCGATCTGGGTCAACAATCCGCCGACCTTTTAAGCGAATTTTCGCTGCCGCCCCAGCGCTCAGAAGTTGAGCATGACCTTGAGCGCTTCTTTCTTGTTGTGGACGGCCACGTCGAAGGCCTTGTGCAGATCCGAGAAGGGGAAGTGGTGCGTGTTCAGGGCGGCGAAATCGAAGCTGCTCCTGATCGCGCTCATGAAGCGAATCGTCCGCCGGCCGAAGTTCTTCGTCCCCCCGGAGCCGGTGATGCTCAGGGTCTTCCAGATCGTCTTGCCGATCTCCACGGGAACCTTGCGGCCGATCGAGTGCCCGATCAGACGGACCCGGGCGCTGTGCGCGGAGACGTCGAACAGGGAGGCGATCGCCTTGTCGTTGCCCGAGGCCTCGACGCAGACACTGGCACCTTCGCCTCCCGTGAGGTCCATGATACGTTCCACCAGGTCTCCCCTGGTCGGATCTACAGCCTCGTCGGCCCCGTACTCCAGAGACCGCTTCCTGCGGCTCTCGATCGGGTCCGCCATGAAGACCCGGGCTCCGGAGGTCTTGGCCACCATGGCGGCGGACAGCCCCACGGGTCCCGCTCCGAAGATCAGCGCCGTGTCGGTGGCATCGATGAAGCCGTTGTTGCCCCAGATCCCGAAATAGCCGATGGAGAAGGTTTCCACCCAGGCCGCATCTTCGAAGGTCCAGTCATCCGGTACGGCATGCACGTACTGCTCCTCCACCACCATGTACTCCCCCATGCCGCCAGGGGAATCCGGCCGGAAGCCGATCTCCCTCATGTTCAGACAGGCGGAGGGCATGCGCCCGTCCTTACAGTTCCTGCACACCCCGCAGGCCATCACGCAGTCACCGGTGACCTTGTTTCCGACCTCGAGCTCCCCCTTCACCCCCGAGCCGAGCTCCACGATCTGGCCGCCCCACTCATGGCCGGGCGTGTAGGGACCGATATCGTAGCGCCCTTCGGCGGATTTCCCTTCGAAGCACTCCACGTCGGAACCGCAGATCCCGCAGGCCCCGGTCTTGATCAGGACCTGGTCGGGCTTCAGCTTGGGAACTTCAACCTCCTCCATACGAAGGTCGTGTGGTCCGTGCAGGAACGCAATTTTGGCTTTCATCTCAGTGCACACCTTTCGTTCAGAAATATTAACTGAGTTTAATATCTGGTTTATCTCATTGTCAATAGAGCTTAATAATAATCTTGACAGGAGACCGGAATCGATTTAAGCTGGAATCCCTGCACCGCATCCTGTCATCCCAAAGGAGGACAGCGAATTGGACAAAGTCAAACTCGGCATCATCGGGCTGGGACGCCTGGGCAGAAAGCACGCCGAAAACATCCATTACAAGATACAGAACGCCGAGCTGAGGGCCATCTGCAGCGTGGTCGACGAGGAGCTCGAGACGGTGGGCAGAGAAATGGGTCCCAAGTATCGGACAAAGGACTTCATGGAGATCATCGAGAACGACGATCTGGACGCGGTGGTGATCGCCTCCTCCTCTCAAGCGCACTGCCGCATGCTCTGCGCCGCGTCCGAGGCGGGAAGGAAGAAAATTTACGTCGAGAAGCCCCTGGGCATGACCATGGACGAGATCGACCGCATCAAGGCGGCCGTGCTGGCCAATCGGGGGATGCTCCTGCAGGTGGGATACAATCGCCGCTTCGACCAGTCGGTCCTAGCGGCCAAGAAGAAGCTGGAGACGGGGTTCATCGGGAAACCGATCCAGGTGCGGATGATCAACCGGGACCCTGCGGCCATGGCCGAGTTCATCATCAAGTTCAGCCCCAGCAGCGGCGGCCTTGTCATGGACATGCTGACCCATGACTACGACTGCGCCCGCTGGTTCGTGGGCTCCGAGGCCAAGAGCGTGTACGGGCTGGGCGACGCCTACGTCTACGAGGGCTTGAGGGCGGTCAACGACATCGACAACTGCAACATCCTGGTAGAGTTCGAAAACGGCGTGATCGGGCAGTTCGAGACCAGCCGCAATTGCTCCTACGGCTACCACGTGGAAACCGAGGTGTACGGCAGCGACGGCTGCATCCGCATCGGCACGGTGCCCGTGAAAGACCGGGTCACCTACATGAACACCGATGGAGTCTGCAGGCAGTGCGTGGAGTGGTTCTTCGAGTACTGGGAGCCGACCTTCTGCGCGGAGATGCAGCATTTTGTGGACTGCGTAAGCGAGGGTAAAGAACCGCTGGTCGGTCTGGAGGACGGCTACCGGGCCGTGCAGTGGGCCTGCGCCGCCACCAAGGCTGTACGGGAGAGGAAAGTCGTCCCCGTAGGATAGATACGGAACATATCCGCTGCTGGAACGTGGAGATGACATAAGAGGAGACAAGAGTAAAACCCATGGCAGAGAAATTGCTCGATGGGCGCTGCTTCATCGTAACAGGCGGAACGCAGGGATTGGGCAGAGGGATCGCCATGTACCTGGCGGCGAAAGGAGCCGGCGGGCTGACAATCTGCGGACGCAACGAGAAAAACGGGTGGGAGGCGGCAGCGGAGATAGCAGAGACCGGCTGTGCCTGTGAATACGTGAAGGCGGATCTGTTCCACGAGGAGGAGTGCCGCAGGGTCGTTCAGCGGGCCATCCGGCGCTTCGGCCGCCTGGAAGGCCTGGTAAACGCCGCAGGGCTGACGAACCGGGGCACGATCGAGGACACCACCGTCGAACTCTGGGATCTGCTGCTGAACGTCAACGCGCGGGCCCCCTTCATCCTGATGCAGGAAACAGTGCGCTTTATGAAAGCCAACCGCGTGCATGGCAGCATCGTGAACATCATCAGCGACAACTGTCACGGCGGGCAGCCCAACCTGACCGCCTACGCTGCCTCCAAAGGTGCACTGGCTACGCTTACAAAAAACGCCGCCCATGCACTGCGCCACGACAGGATCCGGGTCAACGGTATCTGCATAGGCTGGACCTACACCACCCACGAACACCAGATCCAGGTCGAGTCGGGCCGGCCGGAAAACTGGCTGGAGCTGGTGGAGCCGGAACAACCCTTTAAACGCCTCCTGCGTCCCCTGGATGTGGCCTACCTGGCCGCCTACCTGCTGAGTGACCGTTCGCAGATGATGACCGGTTCATTGATCGATTTCGACCAGAAGGTCATCGGTGGCCTGGATTGAATCGTAAGAGCCGCTCACCCCTGTTGTGGCGGATCCTATAGGGCGGAACAGACGCTATACTTAGGTCTGAGTCAACAGCTGCGAAGGGTAATTGGGAAGGGTAATTGGAGGGTAGAATGAACGACACGATATGCTGGGGCATCCTCAGCACCGGCTACATTGCCCACCAGTTTGTCGAAGGATTGTCCGCACTTCCCGAGGCGCGGATCGTCGCCGTGGGCTCGAGGAACGCGGGCACGGCCTCTGCTTTCGCCGCTCAGTATAACATCCCCCGGAGCTATTCCAGCTACGGGGAGCTGGCCTCGGATCCGGAGATCGATGCTATCTACATAGGAACTCCGCATCGCTTCCACAAAGAAAACACGCTCCTGTGCCTTTCAGCGGGCAAAGCCGTGCTCTGTGAAAAACCGCTCACGACGAACGCCTCCGATGCGCAGGCCGTCGTCCAGACTGCCAGAGAGAACAATCTGTTCCTCATGGAAGCGATGTGGTCGCGTTTCCTGCCTGCCCTGCAAAAGGCCAAACAAATGATCGACGGCGGGGTAATCGGAGACATACAGATAGTAGCATCGGACTTCGGATTCACCGCCCCCTTCGATCCGAAAAGCAGGCTGTACGATCCCGAGCTGGGGGGCGGCTCTCTGCTGGATGTCGGCATCTATCCGGTGTCGCTGGCCTCGATGTTTCTGGGGCCCCCGCAGCGCATCGTCAGCATGGGGCAGATCGGTCGGACCGGAGTAGACGAGCAATCAGCCGTGATCTTCGGATACGACAGCGGCGCCCTGGCCGTCGGCTATGCCACCATCCGCTGCGGCACCTACACAGAGGCCACCATCGCCGGAAGCGGCGGCATGATCCGCCTGCACGCGCAGGTCGGTTTGTTCAGGCCCTACAGGCTGAGCTTGAGAGTCAGCGGACGGGAGGATGAGGTCATCGAAGTCCCCTACGAAGGCAACGGCTACAACTACGAGGCGGCGGAAGTGATACGCCGCCTGAGGGCCGGCGAAATCGAGAGCCCGGTCATGCCTCTGGATGAATCCGTAGAAATCATCCGGACCATGGATAAAATCCGGGCTCAGTGGAGTTTGAAATACCCGGCCGATCGCTGAACAATAAATGCAAGAGGATAGGCGTGGGAGCAGAAATATGATGAAGCAGGAAGGACGAGTTGCGATTGTCCCCGGCACTATTACCTTGTGAAAACGTGGACAAAGCTTTAATGTAATATGCAGATGCGCCATCTCCTGCTGAAATGCAAACTTCAAGGAGGATCGGCTTGCCGATTCCGATTGGTGTGATCGGCTGCGGAGCGATCGCTCAGATCAGCCATATTCCCACGCTTCTGAATCACGACGATCGTTTCCGTCTCATTGCTCTC
>JAFGQJ010000204.1 GCA_016935715.1 Spirochaetales bacterium | reverse complement strand
GAGCCGCTCGTAGACGATCCCCAGCTTGTTGTAGACCAGGAAACGGCCGCCGCTGCGGGCAGGAAAGTTTTCGAGCGCCTGCCGGTACTTCTTTTCGGCCTCTTCATACCTTCCCTCTTTGAACAGCACCTCCCCTTCGAACACGGGCTCCAGGCTCCTCAAGACCTCTTCGGGCGGCTTGCCTCTTGGCAACAGCTGTCTCAGGTTCATCATGGAAACGCCATTCCTTTCACGAAATTCTTCTGGAAATCGGGGTGCTTGGCCAACTCCACGTACTCGATTTGCTCTGCGATTCGCACCGCGTGCTCGAGATCAGGATTGGACAGCAGCGCCATCCTGGCTCCCCCGCCCGCCGCGTTGCCCACCTGGGTTATCTTTGCCCGGCTGAACGCTGGTATCAGGCCGATGGCCACCGCCCCGTCCGGGCTGATGTAGTTGCCGAAACCTCCGGCCAGGTACACCTCCCGGATATCATGCTCCTTCAGCTTCAGTCTGTCCAGTAGAATTTGAATCCCCGCCATGATCGCGCCCTTGGCGAGCTGCAACTCCCGGATGTCGCGTTGTGTGATCGCCACCTGCTGCGGAAGACCGGTCTTGCGTGGATCGGTGATGAAGAATTGCACGTGCTTCTGCCTGCTCAGCCGATCGGCCAAAGCCCGGTTGGCGAACCCCTGCGGAACCGCCAGTCTCCCATCGGAGCTGATCAGCCCCTGGCCGCGCAAAATGGCCACCGCATCGACCAGGCCCGATCCGCAGATGCCCCTGGGCGGCACATCGTCGATGACGTGGTAGTGCAGCGTGCGCCCACGCAGATACACTCGATCGATCGCTCCACTGGCCCCCCGCATGCCGCACTGGATGTGAGCCCCTTCGAAGGCCGGGCCGGCCGCGCAGGAGGCGGCGATCATCGATGAGCCGTCCGTGAGCACGATCTCGCCGTTGGTGCCGATGTCGATGGCCAGCCGCGGGACCCTGCTTCTGTCCAGGCCGGTGGACAGCACCACGGCGACGGTGTCGGAGCCTACGAACCCCGAGATCAGGGGCAGCGAGATCACGCGGCCGAAGGGGTTGATCCGCAGGCCCGTATCGCGGGCCGGAATGGAGAGGGTCTTCGTGGTCAGCGGGTTGTAGGGGAAGCGAGTGAGGAAAGTCGGGAAGATACCCCAGAAGAAGTGGTGCATGGGCGTGTTGCCCACCAGCACCACGGTGTAGATGTCCTCCCCGCTGAGACCGTAGGAAGCGCAGAGTTTCTCAATGAGGGCGTCGATCGTCTGGATGATGGCCTGCTGCAGATGCTGCAGTCCGGTGGAGTCCTCCAGGGCGTGGTCGATGCGGGACACCACGTCGGCTCCGAAGCTTCGTTGTCCGTTGAGGCTGGAATCCACACCCACGAACGCGCCGCTGTGCAGGTCGTACAGATAGGCCACTACCGTGGTGGTACCGATGTCCACCGCCACACCGTAGTTACGCTCGGTCGTGTTCCCCTCTTCGAAGCCGAGGATTTCCTTGTCGCTGGCCAGGACGGTGAGCTCTCCAGCGCTTGACCGCAGAACGGCGGGCACGGAGCGCAGACAGTGAAAATCCCCCGGAGCGCGCCGCAGCCGGTGACGGCGGAGCAGCCGGGAGATGCCCTCTTCGACGGTGGTCCTGCTTCCCCTGAATCCGCTGCCATCCAGCCTGATGAGGTGTTTCGCGACCGCGGGCCGCAGGGCCACCTTGCGGCTGACTCCCTCTTCGAGGATGCTGTCGCGTCCCGCGGAACGGGGAATCGAGGTGACCACGGCAGGGCCGGTCACGAACGTGCGGCAGGCAAGCCGCATTCCTTCGCGGACTTCCCGGGGAGTCAGCAGGTCCCGCTCCCGCGGGGTGAGCGGGCTGAGCCCGCCGGAGGCGATCACCCTGCATTTCCCGCAGCGGCCCGCGCCTTTGCAGTCCGCTTCCAGCTCCACGCCGGCCAGGTGGGCGGCGCGGAGCAGGGAAGTCCCCGTTTCCACCTCGACGGAGAGATTCTCCTGTTTGAAGATGATTTTGGTTTTCACCCTTTCACCTCTGCCTCCGGATTGGATGATAAATAAAAGGGCGGAAGGTCATTCCGCCCTTTCCAGTTGTCACTGAACCGATACGGAGGCTATGCACCTAGCATTCGTAGTCGATGTCTTCGACAGGCACTCGCCAGAGCACGACCATGAGCAAGCCCGCCAGCAGCGCAGCTGCGATCCAGAACCAGAAGGCAGCGTGCCAGCCGAAATTGTCGACCAGAACACCGGTGATGATGCCGGTCAGCGCCGCGCCGATATAGCCGAACCCGTCGATGAAACCGGCGGCCGATGCGGCGGCTTTCCTTCCGGCGAAGTCCTGGGCCGCGTGGCCCACCATGAGCACATGAGGCCCATAGGTGCAGAAGCCGATGATGATCAGACAGATGAGGCTCCAGACCCAGGCTCCGGGAGGGGCATTGTAGAACAGATAGGAAAAGAAGGCGAGGACGAACAGGCAGATGGCGATCACCGGGGCCCGGCGGTTGTTGAAGAACTTGCCCGTGGCCCAGCCGGTGATGATTGCGCCGGCCGACCCGGCCAGCGGCAGCACGGCCACCGTCCACCCTGCCGAGGTAATCGTGGCTCCCTGGGCTTCGATCAGGTAGGTCGGCGCCCAGTAGAAGAAGCCGTAGCGGATGATGTCCAGGCAGAAGAACGAGATGGCCACGGCCCAGATGCGGGGATTGGTGAGACAGATAGAGATCGTCTTGCCGAACCCCAGGTGGGTGTCTTTCTTGACTTTGGCAGCCTCGAAGGTAACAGATTCGCCCCCCTCGATCGCCTTGCGCAGCTGCTCGATGGGCGGCAGCCCCACCTCTTCGGGCGCATTGCGGATCCGGAGCACGAAGTGGATCGAAGAGATCAGCAGGAGAATCGCCGGGACCCAGAACAGGTAGCGCCAGCCGTAACGGGCGGCCAGAAAAGATGCCAGCAGCCAGGAGTAGGCGTTTCCTATCTGGTAGCAGGAACCCATCAGGCCCATCCAGCGGCCCCGCTGCCTCACGGTGAACCAGTTGGCCATGGTCTTGACCTGGGGAGCCCAGCCCATCGACTGGAAATAGCCGTTGAGACCCCAGATCACCAGCATGAAGGCAAATGCGTTGGAAAAACTGAACACGATGTTCAGCAGCGCGGAGACGACCATGCCGACGAAGACGAGCCTGCGGGCTCCGAACTTGTCTCCCAGCTGACCGTTCACGAACTGGCCTATGGAGTACATGACGAACAGGGCCGTGCCCAGCAGCCCCAGGAGGGTCTTGGAGTAGCCGAACTCCTCCGTCAGCCCCGGCAGGGCGAACGAGATGTTGGCCCGGCACAGGTAGAATGACCCGTAGGTAATCCAGATCGTGATAAAAATTCTCACCTGCCAGCTTTTCCAGGCGGACTTGAGGTCGTCCTGGCTCATGGCAGAGAGGTCATACGACGTTTGTGTTGCCATTAATACACTCCTCTATTTATCTTTGATTAGCATTCTGCTCGAGGTGCCGCCTACCGCAGCGGGCCCATCAGCACCGGCTTGGGCTTCTCTCCCCCGATCGTGAACTTCGCCTTGAGACCGAGCGGATGCGCGTGCGGTTCCCCGTCCGGATTCACATAGATGCCGAACTGAATGAATCGCTTGTAGGAATCCTTGGGGATGTTCGCCGTGAAATCCACG
>JAFGQJ010000203.1 GCA_016935715.1 Spirochaetales bacterium | reverse complement strand
TGCGGCCATCTGGCTGAGCGCGATGGCGGGACTCGAAGGGGGCTTTCAGGCCGCCCTGCGCACATTCGGCCTGGCCTGCTACTACGACGTCCAGGTTCAGGACGACCTCGCCATGGAGGGGCTGCCCGGCATCGACGTTCCGATCCTGCGCAATCCCAACCTCTCCGTCCTGGTCGACGAGCATCTGGAGCTCGGTCCCTACAAGCAGTTGAACCTGTTCCACGATGGAAAGATCGCAACCTACACCACGGTTTATCCGGAGAGCAAGCTGCTCCCGCAGGATTACCTGGCCAGGGAGGCGCAGCAGGCTCTCGGAGAGGTCCTGTCGGCGCCCGAGACGGCCCGTTTGTACGCCTACTTCAAGGCGATGCTCGCCTCCGGTCATTTTGCTCCGGGCTCCGGCTTCATCCGGGACGACTGTACCGACATCGTGTACAACTACGTGGAGGAAAAGGCCAGGGCCCTGCAGCACAGGTGGGAAACGAAATGGTGGCTGTTCAAATGGCGGCAGGCGGATGAGATCGCCTCGCTTCGCAGCAGGATCGCGGCCGCTCACGCGACCGGTGACGCGGACCGGGGTGAGATCGCCTCCGCTGCGGAGGAAACCCTTCAGGGGCTGGCGGATCGGCAGCAGCTGATCAACAGACTGGATTTCCTCACCTCCCGCCCCGGTTCCCCAAGCGCGGACAGGGAATCCTTCCCCTCCGCCCTGGAGACCCTGGTTCCGGCGGATGAAACGTTTTCCGCGCTCATCCGGGACGCGCTGGCCCGCCTCGACACAGAGGGACTCAACGGCGGTCCGTCGACCCTGGAGGCGATCCGCCGGATCCTGGAGGAGGACCTGCATCAAACCCGGGAGGCGATCCTGGCTTCGGCAGACGCTCTCGGCGCCGAGCGTGAACGGGACCTGGAGAGCTACCTGCGTTGTCTCTACGATCCCGACGGCTGCACTCCCGACAGCTGCGATCCCGGCGGCTTCGATCCCGAGCTGGTTGGGGCAATATCCCAGCTGTTCTCCGATCCTGCTTTTACCCGGGACGCGTACCTGGATGCGGAGCTGCGCTACGCGGGTCTCGTGCAACCATCGACCCTCGAAGGCCGGCACCTCTGGTTGTCGGAGCTCGCCGCCGGCCTGTTCGGATTGATGGAACACAGGCTGGTTTTGCTGCAGCAGAGCTACCAGCAGGAGCTGCAACTCGAGCTCCGCCGCATTCGCGAGGAGCGCATCGCCTGGGAGGCAACGTGCGGCGAGTTGCTGTCCCGCGGTCTGACAGAGTGGACGGCAGGAACGAAACAGATCGCCGACAGCCACGAGCGCTGGCTTCGATCGTTCGTAAACGAGTACGACGAAAAGCAGCAGATGTGGGACGGTAAATACCTCCTGTTCCGCCGCAACCGGGAACAGTGGGTGGAGAACAGCACCGGGAGCGCCGTAACCGCCGCCGCTCAGTCGATCGCCCGCCTGATGGATCTGGATTCGGACAAACTGATCGGTGAGATATCCACCATCACCGTGCCCCGGATGGTCAGCGAAGAACCGGAGTTGGAGGCACTGGTGCGAAGAGCCATTCCCGGTCCCGGGCTCGACGAGCTTCTCAGGGATGCGCTCAGCGTTGAGGTTTCCCCCGATTGCTACGGGCGCGCCCGGTCCCTCGAACAGGCATGCCGGCTGGCGAGCATCCGTCCGTCGGGCCCGGCGGTGCCTGCAGGCCGGCCTGCTGCGGAGATCGTGGAGGAGATCTCCGGCCGCATCGGGTTCGTGACCGCCCTGCAGATGCGCATCTACGTCGAAGAGACTGAAAGATCCATCCACGAACGGATCGCAGAGGCAAACCGGAGCCTGGAAGAGAATCTCTTCGAGCTTCTTCGATCCGGCGGCTACCGGAGAAGCGGTGCGGAGTTCAGGCGTCATTCGGTGATCGACAAAACGCTGATCAGCGGGCTCGAGGAGGAACGCCAGAGCGTGCCGGCGTACCGTTATTTCATTGCTCCCGAGTTCGATGCGGGAGTCGATCTGAGCAGGGCGTCGCTGGAGGGACGTTCCGGTGAATACCTGCAGGATGTCGCCGCCAGAGCCCAGGCGAACCTGAACAGGTACCTGGAGCTGATCTTCGGCCGGAACGAGCAAAGCAGGGAGGGATGGGATTGGCAGGGCATCAACGTCGAATTCAAAGCCTGCTTCGACGCCCAAACCGCGTTGTTCCAGGGAGCCGCGGGTTACCACAGAAACGAAGGCCGGTACCACGACGTCGACGGATTGTTTCCCTATCACGTCGGCTACGAGCCGGTGATGAGCAGCGATGATCCCGAGGAGGTTCAGGAACCCGGTTTCGGAGAACTCGGCTCAATAATGGAAGCTTTCTATCGGAACGAGGCCAGGCAGGCCAGGGGACTCTCCCTGCTCTGCGTCCCCTGGTACAACCTAAGGATGTGGGACGACGACACCGACAACGACGGCGAGGCGGACGGCTGGTTCGAAGCGCCCAGTGCTCGGGATGCCGTCAACCTGGCCGTGAGCATCGCCGCGTCGGCTACCGGAAATGTCTGGGTGGCTGCAGCTCTCAACCTGGCCGACGATGCCGTGTTCACGGCGGCTGATGTATCCAGCGGATTCGTGGGGCTGGAGGAAGGGGTACTGTCATTCGGGAAACAGGCCCTGACGAGTGCGGTGACAGCGGGGACCGGTGTAGGCTTCGATGCACTGGAAGGCGCCCTGGGTGCCTTTGCCGAGGAGGGCGTGTGCAAGGCTCTGCTCCAGGGCGCCGAGATCACGACAAACCGGGTGGCGGGAGCCACGATCGGTGCCTTCGAATTCGATCCACAAGGCGAGCTGATGTTCAACGCCGGCCGGTACAGGGAAACCCTGATCGGCCGCCAGGCTCTGCGCAGCTACCTGGCGGAGTTGTCCGGAACTGCCGCAGGCTCGTTTTTGGAGGGCAATCTCACCGGATTTTCCGCCGAGCACATGGAAGATGTCATGGGTGTATCCCACCTGGCGGCGGGACTGACACAGGCGAGCCTCGAATACGCGCTCACGGGCCGGACGCTCCTCAATCTCGCCGATTTCAGCATGTTCGGCCTGCACGCGAACAACCGCGTCCTCAGCGGCGGGCTCATCGAGCTGCACATTGGGGGGGACCAGCCACGATTGGCTCTGGGGCAGGGAGGCGTCGACCTGAGCACGACCGCAGTGGCCGATGCAGTCTCCGGCATGCAAACCTGGATCGAAAGCATGCGAATCCGCGGCTACGACCGTTTCGGCACGTGGGAAACCGCCGAAGGCTACGGGGGATACGGCTCGGTGGGGACGTCCATGCGATCGCTGTACTCCTTCAGCGACGCTCAGGGCCGGCGGCTGTACCAGGACCTGCTCGACGGCGACACGGCTCTTCTGGTCGGATTCGCCGAAACTGCGGGACTGACGCAGCTGGCCGGGGATGGGCTGCAGGTCCACGTGGCCACCCTGGGGGACGCCCGGGACCGCAACAGCCGATTGATGGGCGGGGTGGTTCTCCAGCACGAAGCACACCGGGACGGCGTGGTTTCGGATGCAGCGGTCCAGAGACTAGAAACACGGGAGGCGGTTCTTGCTCACACGGACATGGCCTTGAAGATAGCCGGCGAGTACGGATTCTCGTTCATCGAAAACGACCCCGCCCTGCTGCGTGATGTCGTTGCCAGCCGCATCGCCAGGGTGATGGGTGAAGAGTTTTACACCGCCTACGTGGATCAGCTCTACGAGAGTGAACAGGCGGATCTGTACAGCATAGAGAAGTGGAGCGGAAAAGCGATCGGCACCAACCGCAGGCAAAACAGCTACTATGTGATCAAACTGGAACAGGATACCGGGGACGCGGCAAAGCACGACGTTCGCAGCACCATCGGTCCCGTATTCTTCTTCATCGACCAGATCCACAACCTGTTCTCGAATAAAGACAGGGTGCAGATGTACAGGCCGCTCTACGATATCGTCGGCGACCAGGATTACATCGGGGCGTTCAAAATACTCTATGGAACCGGGGCCGATGTCGTCGGCGACAGCGCCGATGTGGTGGGCATGATCGACGACGTGATTACCGCCTATGAGATCATCAAGAAAACCGAAGTGCCCGGATCAGGCGTCCTGAATACCTTGTCGGTCGGGCTGGAAACGATAGACCAGCTCGTTTCCGGTATCGCCGCCGGATTCAACACCGTGATCGAAAAACACTTCGCGGATTACTGGTGGATGTCCGGCGTCCCCAACTTCGCCACGACCCAATCCGATCTCGAAGACCTCACTCGCTTCATGTTCAACCACTTCGTCGAAGGGACG
>JAFGQJ010000033.1 GCA_016935715.1 Spirochaetales bacterium | reverse complement strand
TCCAGCTGGATGGTGACATTGGAATCCGGCGACAGGTCGGCCCCTTCGAAGCTGTAGGCGGGAAAGGGGCTGTAGGGCAGGGAGATGAACCAGTCGGGATGCTTTACGACCCAATCGGAATCGATGCCCATGTGGTTGGGGACCATGTCCCCGGCCATGCGGATGCCCCTCTGCCAGGCCCTGCCCTTGAGGTTGTCGAAGGCCTCCCACCCGCCGAGGTCGGATGCTATGTCGTAGCGCGAAAGGCTGTAGGCGGAAGCCTCGGCTTCGGGATTCCCGCACATCTGCTTGATCCGCTTGGAGGCGGAGCTGCGCTCCCACAACCCGATCAGCCACAGGGCGGTGAATCCCCACCGGGCCAGGCGGTCCAGCTCCTCGTCGGGGACCTGATCCAGGCGGCGCAACTGCCGCTGATAGTGCTTGGACAGCTGGTCGAGCCACACGTAGGCGTTTTTCGCCATCATGACCACTCGGGGCATCCAATCCAGGTCCCGGCTGAAGGCCTCCGCGTCCGCCTCCAGGCCGCTGAAATCCACGACCCGCGCCGGCCCGGCACCCGCGCCCCTGAGGCGATTCTCCTCCTCGATCAGATCCAGGCTGCCCAGCAGGCGGTACAGGTACTCGCCCAGCAGGTATCCCCACCGCCGGCGGATGTATTCCAGCTGATCGGTCAGCGAGTGGGGATGGGCGACCGCCGGGCTGCGGAGCATGGTGACCAGGTCCTGTTCATCCGGACCGAAGCCCGGTTCCTGCAGGAAAAAATCCTGAAGCGCTTCGATGGCGGGCAGGTAGGCGGTCCGTTTCTCCAGGGCTTCGTCGTCGAAAAGCTCGAGGTAGGTGGAGAAGGCGGGGTTCTGGTTGGCCAGCCAGAGCAGCAGCAGCTCCTCGATCGCCAGGCGGCGGTGGGAGCTGTCCCCCGTCGAGCCCTTCAGCCAGGCTCCGGGGTCCGTCCGTTCGCGATACACGGCGAGGGGCGGAAACTGATCGGTGAACTCGAGGAGGGTTCGCTCCAGCTCCGCTTTGCCGATCCGCCGCTGCACGAAGGCCAGTGCCCGGTCCACGGCCCCGGGGCTCGTCTGCGCCTGGAAGCGCTGCACCACGAAGTGGAGGATCTCGTCGATCAGGCCCATGGCGTTGATCTGACCGGCTTTGACGGCGGTTTCCGGATAACGCAGCAGGTCCCGGCGGCTGTTCATCCTCTGGGCGAAGATTCGCGACGCGTGGAAATTGGCCAGGATCACGTTGCCGCTGAGACTGAACAGGGACTCCTCGAATTCGTACAGATCCCGCGCAGAGCGGGAGATATGGAACTCCATCACGGCGCGAGCTCTGCCAGCAGCTGGCGAAGATGCGCGGGGGAGTCGAGGTAGTAGCGGGCTTCGGAGATGTCCGGACCGATCTTGATCGAATAGGCCGATTCGGGAAGCTGGCTGAACATGACCTCGTCGTTGTTGTCATCTCCAGCGGCCAGGATGAACTGCCAGCGGTCCCGGGCCAGCCACATCGAGACCGCTCTGGCCTTGCTGACGTTCACCGGTTTGATCTCCAGCACGTTCTTTCCCTCCAGCACGTCGAGACCGAGATCCCCGGTGAAGCTGAACAGGATGTCTTTGAACTCGCTGGCTCTCAGGGCGGCGAGCTCCGGTTCGGCATTGCGGTAATGCCAGGCCAGGGCGTACTCCTTCTCTTCGACCAGGGAACCGGGGGTGCGGTCCTTGAACAGCAGAAAGATGGGGCGCAGCTGCTCCTTCCACTCATTGCTCAGCTCCTCGATCAGCCGCCACCGCTTGCCCTTGGGTTTCAGCCAGGCGCCGTGACAGGCGATCAGGCTCAGGTCCAGCCCCGCGAACCAGTCGTTCATCGCGTCGCGCATGCGCCCGCTGGCCACCACCACGTCGTTTGCCGGATCCGCGGATAGAACGGTCAAAAGCTCGACCAGCTCCCTGTCCGGAGCCGCCTTCTGGGGACGGCCGCTGAAGGGCACCAGGGTGCCGTCGTAGTCCAGGATGATCAGGCGCCGCTCGGATCGTCGATAGTCGGCGATCAGCTGCTCTTTCAGCGACCCGGCGAGCTTCTTCACCAGGTAGCTGTCCTGAACCTCCCGAACCTGGACGAGCTTGTTGAGGAAATCCCTGGTCCAGGCGACGATGTCGTAGCGGCTCAGACGCTCGTTCATCACCGCGTTGCGCTCGATCTGCTCCTCCTCCTCCATCTCGAGAGCCGTTTTCAGGGCGGAGGCGATCTCCTCGCTGTTGTTCGGATTGATCAGCAGAGCCTCCCCCATCTCCCGGGCCGATCCGGCCGTTTCACTCAGGATCAACACCCCTCCCGAGTCCCTGTGGGCGGCCACGAACTCCTTGGCCACCAGGTTCATGCCGTCGCGCAGGGGCGTGACCAGCAGCACGTCGGCAAGACCGTAGAAGGCGGACAGCCGCTCGAAATGGAATCCGCGGTAGAAGTAGTGGATGGGCACCCAGCCGATGGTGCCGTACTTGCCGTTGATCGTGCTGATCAGCTCATCCACCTCTTTCTTCAGCGTCCGATAGTGGTGGACCTTGGTTCGCGAGGGCACGGCGATGAGAAGCAGAACCACCTTCTCGCGGTACTGAGGATTGTGCTCCAGCAGCAGCTCGTAGCCCCTGAGGCGTTCGGGGATCCCCTTGGTGTAATCGAGGCGGTCGACCGACAGGATCACCTTGAACCCTTTCAGTTCCCGGGCCGCGCTGCCCATCTGTTTCTGAACGACCCTGCTGGTCAGAGCCGCGGAGTACTTCTTGTAATCGATGCCCATTGGAAAGACATCGACCCGGCTCAGCCGGTGCTCGTGCCGTACGTAGCCCATGCTGTTTTCCACGCCCAGGAGGCGGCGTACGCTGGAGATGAAGTGCCGGGCGTAATCGTAGGCGTGGAAGCCGATGAGATCGGCTCCGAGCAGGCCGGTCAGGATCTCGTTTCGCCAGGGCAGGAGGCGGAAGATTTCGAAGGAGGGGAAGGGGATGTGCAGGAAGAAGCCGATTCTGGCTTCCGGCACCTTCTCGCGGATCAGCTGCGGGACGAGCATCAGCTGGTAGTCGTGCACCCAGATCGTGTCTTCCGCACCCGCCACTTCCAGCACTTTCCGGGCAAACAGCGAGTTGACAGCCCTGTAGGACTCCCAGAGTGCCTTGTCGTAGGCCGCGTAGCTGGGGAAGTAGTGGAACAGGGGCCAGATCACGTTGTTGCAGAAGCCGTAGTAGAAGCTGCGCAGCTGCTCCCGGGTGAGGTCCACCGGTATGCTGCCGTGTTTCTCCCTCAGGGTCGGAGCGATGCTCTCTCCGTCCTCCTCCCGAAGCTCCTCGGCGGGCAGACCGGGCCAGCCGATCCACAGCAGGCTTTCCTTCTGATCCAGGGAGCTCAGGCCGGTGGCCAGGCCGCCCATGCTCGGCTTGAACTCGAGTTTGCCCTTTTTCTTCTCCACCGACACGGACAGCCTGTTGGAGACGAGGATCAAATTTGCCATGTCTCTTCCCTTCAGTGTATTGGGAATGGCTGATCCCTGCAAGCGGCCGGGGAGCCGGATGCGGTCAGGCGCCGTCGTGCGCGTCGGCGATGTGCAGGGAGATGCCCAGGCCGCGGATATGCTCCGCGTACTCCGCCGGGATGCCTGCATCGGTGACCACGGTCGTGAACTCCGGAAGATCGGCGAAGTAGGCGGGCTGGATCGTGCCGAATTTGCTCGAATCCACTATGAGGATCCGATCCAGGGAGGATCGGATCGCCGCTTTTTTCATCTCGATTTCATATTCGTTGGTGCAAGTCACGCCGAGTTTCTCGCTGACGCCGCTGGCCGACAGAAAGGCTTTGCCGGCCCGGTAGCGGTTGACCAGATGCACGCCCTCCGGGCTCTCGCAAACCAGGCTGTTCCCGTGCAGGCTGCCGCCGGCGAACACCACCGAGCAGTTCTCCCGCCGATGGACCTCCACCAGGACGTTGAGAGCCCAGCAGATCACCGTCAGCTTGAGGTTGTCCGGCATGCTCCTGGCCAGGTATTCGGTGGTGGAGCCCCCGTCCACGATGATGATGTCTCCGTCCTCGAGCAGCGTTGCAGCTTCCGCGCCGATCGCCGATTTCAGCTCCCGGCGCTGGGCCCCTGCTTCGGCCAGCGAGTATCGCGGGGAGCCCACCCTGCCGGGATTGAGCACGGCGCCCGAATGAAGGACCTTGACGACATCGTCCTGGGCCAGGAGGCTCAGGTCCCGCCGGATCGTCATCTCCGATACGGACAGTTTTTCGGCCAGCTCCGCCACCGAGGCGGCGTTTCGGACCTGGAGGATTTGTACGATTGCTGCCAGACGGCTGCGTCGATTGCTCATACGGCCTCACCCGCGATCCTCTGATTATAGCAGAAAGGATGGGAATGGCAAGGAAAACAGCTGATAAAATGTCTATTTTTAACATATTTACTTGACAGGATTGAAAAATTTCACGTAAAATACGAATTAGTGATAATAATAGAACATATTTATGGAATATGTTGCCGAAAATCACATAAAGAAGAACGGAATGTGCAGGAGGAAACATGGCTGAGGTGTATTCAAGTGCTCTGGGAATGATCGAATGTCGCGGATTTGCCGCCATGGTGGAGGCCTCGGATGCCATGGTCAAAGCGGCCAAGGTCGAGCTGACCGGCTACGAGAGGACCGGCGGCGGCTACGTGACCGCGATCGTGCGCGGCGACGTGGCCGCGGTGCGC
>JAFGQJ010000202.1 GCA_016935715.1 Spirochaetales bacterium | reverse complement strand
GCGTTCCAGGCCGGGTCCAGGTTGCCCTGATCATCGGTCTTCACTATCCCGGCATTCTCTGCCGTAGCGGTGGAGAACACCCCTGCCGCGACGTAACCCAGGTCCGGAACGGTCTGGCTCACGCACCACCCGCAGCGGCTGAAGCTCCCGCCGTAGCTCCTGCTCCACTGTTCGCTGCCCTGTGCATCGGTCTTGATGAGCCACAGGTCGACGCCCCCGGTGCTGATGTTCGTCATATCTCCCGTGATGATGTAGCCCCCGTCGGCGGTGCAGCGGACACAATGACCCACCTCGTCCGTGCCGATTTCCCCGAAGGGGAACTGCCAGTCGATCACTCCCTCTCCCTGGTCGTCCGGCTTGATCTTGATCAGCCAGAGATCCGAATCCCTGATGCCGCCGCCCCTGTCGAATTCCCTGCTTCCGACCACGATGTAGCCCCCGTCGGGCGTCTGCTCGACGTAGTAGCCCCGGTCATCCCAGATGTCACCGTACGCCTCGTCCCACTCCACGTTTCCTTGGGAGTCGGTCTTGACCAGCCAGAGATCGAAGGCATCGTCCACCTTCCACTGGCTGTACCCGGCAACGATGAATCCCCCATCGTTTGTCTGCTGGACGCACATTCCGTAGTCGTCTCCATTGCTGCCCCCTTCCGCTTGTGCGCGTTCTATGACCCGCTCCCAGTTGTTGCCTGCATCGGGCTCCCGCGGCCCCCGTGCCGTCGGATCCATGGGGTCGAAGTACTCGCAGCTGACCAGGGCCAGCGCGGTCAGGCTCGCCAAAACGCCAATAATGCTGAGTCGCGCAACGATCCTCACGTCCGAACGAATCTTGGTTTTCATGACGCTACCATCCCTTTTTCCCGCCCATCTTCTTGATCCGCCTGCTCAGGGCCGAGGGGGAGAGGCCCAGCAGCCGGGCGGCGATGTTCTGATTGCCCCTGCTGCGCTTCAACGCCTCGGCAACCGCGTACTCCTCCAGCTCTCTGAGCTTGAGCAGCCGCTCCGGAAGGGGGAGGAGATCGCCCTCCGCCTGGATATCCGGGGCCCGGCTCTCCTCCCCGCCGCGGCTGGTCACCAGGTACTCTTTGAAAAATGAAATCGGCAGGCTTTTTGCCTGGGTGCGGCTGACCGCGTTTTCGATCATGTTTTTCAGCTCCCGCACGTTTCCGGGAAAATCGTAGCTCTGGAGCAGGGGCAGCAGTTCCTCCGGTACGGCCGGGGTTTTGAAATGCAGGGCTTCCGCCGCTCGAGACGCAAAATGTTCGACCAGATGAGGCAGATCATTCCGGCGCTCCCGCAGGGGCGGCACGTGGATCTGGTGCGTGAGCCGGTAGAACAGGTCCTTCCTGAAGGTACCCGCCTCCAGCTTTTCTTTCAGATTGGCGTTTGTGGCGATGATGATGCGCGCATCGGATACCCTGACCTTGTCCGCTCCCAGAGGGCGATACTCATTCTGTTCGATGAAACGCAGCAGCTTCACCTGGGAGCCGCCGGAAAGATCACCGATCTCATCCAGGAAGAGAGTTCCCCCGGCAGCCTCCTCGACCAATCCCCTGCGCACGCCCTCGGCGTCGGTGAACGCCCCCTTCGCATGCCCGAACAGGGCATCGCTGATCATCGTATCATCGAGCCCGGCGATGTTCTCGCAGACGAACGTACCCGTGCGATTGCTGAGCCGGTGAATCGCCCGGGCTATGAGCTCCTTGCCCACGCCGCTTTCACCGGTGATGAGAACGGGGTTGTTGCTCTCCGCGATCGCTTCGATGTAGCGGAACCTGCTCAGCATGGTCTTGTCGCGGGTGATGATCTCCGCGAAGGCCTCGGGGTGCCTGAGCTCCGCGGACTGGATCTTCTGGCTCAGGGCATCGATCTGCTTCTCCAGATTCCGCTTGTCGAGGCAGTGTTCGATCTTGGCCAGCATGTGGCTGAGCTCCACCGGCTTGACCATGTAGTCGAAGGCGCCGAGCTTCATGCACTCCACGGCCAGGGCCACGTCCTGGAGACCGGTGATCACCAGGACATGATTGGCCGGGTGGTTCTCCCTTACCTGTTCGAGAAGCCGTTTGCCCGAAACACCGGGGAGGGAGAGATCCAGAATGATGATGGAGACCTCCTGTTTCCGCAGCAGCGGCAGCACCGCCTTGCCGTCGCGGCAGAGGATGAGATTGTCGATCCCGCTGTCCTCCAGCTGCATCCTGTAATTCTCCAGCAGGTCGACCTCGTCGTCCACGATCAGGATCGGTTCGTCGGGATACTTCCCGCTGATCGTTCGGACACTCTCCGCGGGATTCGGGGCGAGGGCTGCCTGCAGGGGCGGTCCCGGGCTGTTTGCCTCGCCGTCCGCGGCAACGAAAGCCTTGGGTGAGCCCCGTTGAAGGGTGACAGCATCGTACCCGATGTCCCCTCCCGTCTCGACGGGCTCCGCGAGCTCGCCAGGCGTGATTTCCTCCGGGTGGTAGTGCTCCCTGGCCCACGGGAGCGCCACGGTGAAGCGGGAACCCGCTCCGAGCCTGCTCTCCACGCTGATCCGGCCGCGGTGGATGGTCATGCACTCGCGCACCAGGGACAGGCCGACGCCGCTTCCTCCGGTGGCTTTTACCGAGGGGTGATCGACCTGGTGAAACCGCTCGAAGATGTGGGGGAT
>JAFGQJ010000201.1 GCA_016935715.1 Spirochaetales bacterium | reverse complement strand
GCCCGCACCACCTCGTAGATGAAGATGCAGCTGAAGGGCACGACCAGGAAAAACAGGATCTCCGGCAGAGGCAGGCCCATGATCCTGAAGCTGCCGGCGTGGCGCTCGACGAAACCCCACACGTCCGCTTCGGTCTTGAGGATGTCCCAGGCGATGTACACGACCCCTACGATTCCGGCGGAGGCGAAGACAGCGGGCCAGCGGCCGACGTAGTGCACCTTCCTGTCGAAGGACAGCAGCAGGGGCACCGCGGCGATGCCCGCGAGGATCCACAGGTACAGATTCATCGCTGTCCTCGCTGCTCACGCCCCAACAGGTTCGCCATCACTGTGCACAGGATCCGCAGCTTCGACGGCTTCACCTTGCGGCGGAATACGACCATCGGGTCCCGCTCGATGCGCCGGGCGGTCCAGTTGTACATGTCCGAGGCGGTCTTGATCGGGATCAGGTAGCGGCGGGGTATGTAGCGGAAGCCCGCTTCAGCCTCACTCTGCCAGGTGCGGTACCTGTCCAGATGGCACTGGAGGAACTCACGGAATCGATCCGGACGGCTCTGCACGTACCCTCTGTCCAGACTCTCCAGGGGCGTTCCCTCGAGGGGAAGATAGCGCCTTCCCAGGGCACGGTCCTCGTCGATGTCCCGGATGAAGTTGATGTACTGCATGGAGCGGCCGAGCATTTCTGCATGGGGATACGAGTCGGGAGCCAGGTCCAGCAGCTTCGCCATGTACAGCCCGATCACCTCGGCGGAGCCGTAGATGTATTCCAGGGTCTCCTCCAGGCTGCCGTACTCCTTCTTGCTGAGGTCCAGCTCCATCGAGTGCAGGAAGGCCTCGGTCCAGGCCGGATCGAAACCCTTGCGCCGGTCCAGCTCGACGAACGCATCGATGATCGGATCTCCAACCGGGCCTGCCTTCCGGGCCTTCAGGTACGAATCCCTGAAGCGATGGAAGCCGTCGGGGTCCTGGGGCACGCTGTCCACGAAGTTGTCCGCGACCCGGACGAAACCGTAGAGGACGAACACATCCCGTCGCACCTCTTTCGGGAAGAAGAGGCTGGAGTTGAAGTACGTCCTGCTTCCCTGCCTGAAGGTGGTGTAGTGGATCTTCTCCAGACTCACCGGGAACCTCCGGTAATCAGCCCGGCGGCCACCTGGGCCGCGATCAGCACCATCGGCACACCCACGCCCGGGTGGGTGTACTGGCCGGCGTAGTACAGATTTTCCACCTTCCTGCTGCGGAAGGAGGGACGGAAGAAGGCGGTCTGGTTCAGGGTATGGGCCAGGCCCAGGGCCGTACCCCTATAGGCGTTGTAGTCGGAGATGAAATCCCGGTGGGAGAAGATGCGCCGCACCACGATGGAGGGGCTGATCCGCTCTCCGATGACCGTCTCTATGTGTGCGATCACCTGGTCGGCGTAGCGCTCCCGGAAGCTTTCACCGTCCTCGAGCCCCGGGGCCACCGGGACCAGGACAAACACATTTTCGTGTCCCCTGGGGGCCATCTGCCGATCCGTTTTCGAGATGCAGCTGACGTAGAAGCAGGGCTGCTGGGGCCAGGAGGGGGCCTCGAAGATCGTATCGAAGTGCTCGTTCCAATCCTCCGAGAAGTAGAGGTTGTGGTGGACCAGGTTGTCGAGGCTCCTGTTCAGTCCCAGGTAGAGGATGAACATCGACGGGGCGATCACCCTGCGCTTCCAGTAGGTACCGGGCAGGCTCCTGTACCTCGCCTCCAGCAGGGTGGTCTCGGTGAAGGCGTAGTCCGCGTTGACCAGCACCACGTCCGCTTCGAACTCCTCCCGGGAGGTGATCACCCGGCTGACGCGGTGGCTCCCGCCGTCTACCCGGATCTGCCTGGCTTCGGCGTTCAGGAGGATCCGGGCTCCCTGCTCTTCGGCCAGTTTCCCGATCCCGGCGGCCACCGCGGACAGCCCCCCGAGCGGGTAATGCACGCCCAGGTTCAGGTCAACGTGGCTCATTATCGAGTAGAGGGCCGGCGCGGCCTGGGGGCTGGTGCCCAGGAAGACCATCGCGTATTCCAAAATTTGGCGGGCCCGCCTGTCTTTGAAGTAGCGGCGCACCGAGCGGTCCAGCCGGCCGAATACGTTCAGCCGCGTGCCCTCTATCAGCATGCGGGCATTGAGAAACTCGAACACCGACGTGTAGTCCCTGTAGAGAAACTCCTTCATGGCCACGTCGTACTTGTACCTGGCCCGGTCAAGGTACGCCTGCAGCCGCCTGCCGCCCCCCGCCTCGAAGCTCTCGAACAGGTCGAGCACCTGTCGGCGGTCCGCGGTGATGTCCACCCATTGCCCGGGCTGGAAGAAAACCCGGTAATAGGGAGACAGCTCCTGGAGCTCGTAGTACCGCTGGCGGCTGCGCCCGAACAGCTCGAAGAAGCGCTCGAATACCTCGGGCATCAGATACCAGGAGGGCCCCATGTCGAAGCTGAATCCGCCCTCCTCCCACAACCGGGCTCTTCCACCCACCGCATCGTTTTTCTCGAGAACCGTGACCTCCAGCCCCGCCCGGGCCAGAAGCGCGGCCGAAGCCAGACCGCCGATCCCGGCTCCGATCACAACGGCTTTTCTGTTCACCTCACCCCCCTCGATACTTGTATGACAATGCGCAGCAGTCTTGCTGCCGGATTTTTGCACCTCGAGCCTGCTGCAGCGGACTCCGTGTATTATACCAGGATTTACCGCCGGAGGAAGGCTCCTCCCTGAGACGCACCGATTTCCGGTCCCTGCGTCCGCCCCAGGAGAACAAGGTATAACACAAATTGTAATAAATCAAGTCAAATATCGAGGAAAACTGGACGTTTTACACGTACTGTGTTATTTTTATCCGGATCTGGAACAAAAGGTGCGGATCGTGTATCGTACGAAATATACATCGTACTTGGCACAAGTACCGTAAATGGATGTTCGGCGAAAGCCATAAATGGCTCTGTACCGGGAAGACAAGGCAGGTGAAGCATGGCAGGAAACAGAAAGATCGGGATCAGCGACATCAATATTTACATTCCCCGGCCAAAGCTCGAGCTGGATGTGCTGATCCGGCGCCGGTCCGAGAATAACCCCCGTTTGGCCCGTCATCTGGACAGGGCACTGCGCGTAACCGGGCAGAAGACGATTCGCTTCACGGAAGTGTGGGAGGACTCGGCCACCCTGGCCGCCCAGGCGGCTTACGGGCTTCTCAAGAACAAAGATCCGCTTGCCCTCGGCAAACTGAGGCACCTGGTGGTCGGCACCGAGAGCGGGCTCGATCACAGCAAACCTCTTTCAGCATTCGTCCAGGGGATGCTGCAGCGCTCGGGCCTGGAGATCCCCGAATCCCTCTCCAGCTTCCAGGTACAGCATGCCTGCGCCGGAGCCACGCTTTCCCTGCTCAGCGTGGGCAGTCTCCTGGCAATGAGCAACCGCCCGGCTGAATCGGGCCTGGTCATCGCCACCGACGTGGCCCACTACGAAACCGAAACCACCGCGGAGGTGACCCAGGGTGCCGGCTCGGTAGCGCTTCTGCTGGAATCCGCTCCCCGCCTGCTGGAGCTGGATCTGTCCACGATCGGAATGTGTTCCCGGGACGTGGATGATTTCTTCCGCCCCTTGGGATCGGCAACCGCCAAGGTCAAGGGACGCTATTCCATGGAGCAGTACTGGGCCAACCTGGAGGAGGCCTTCCTGGATCACGCCCGGCGGATCGGGGGGCAGCCCTCGGAAGTCCTGGAGTCTACCGACTTTTTCGTTCTGCACACCCCCTTTCACAACATGCCGGAGTCGGCGATGAACGTTCTCCTGAAGCGCCACCTCAACCTGGAAGAAGAGCAGGCCCGCGCGTTTCTCGACAAACGGGGATTCTTTACCGGAGTCGCCCCCCTCGCCCGGGTGGGCAACATCTACTCCGGCTCCATGTATTTCTTTCTGGCCTCGCTTCTCAATGATCGCTTCAATGAGATGGGGGAAAAGATCGCGGGCAGGCGGATGCTGCTGGCCTCCTACGGTTCGGGCAACACGATGATCGTATACTCGGCCCGGGTCGCCGAGGGAGCCCCGGAGGTCATTCGCCGCTGGGATTTCGACAGGATATTCCGAAGCGCCCGGGATGCCGAGTTCTCCGAATACCTGCGCTGGACCGAAGGGGTACACGACCGCAGTGCCTACGAAAACCTCCTGAAAGATGTTGCGGTTCCTGCCGAATCGTTCTATCTTTCGGGTATACGGGAGGACGGATACCGTGAGTACGCATTCGCAGCGGACCTCAGGGATTGGATTTCGCAAAGAGAAGCACCTGTCGATATGCGCAGACGCGTCCCGATTCTCCGTTGAGGGCGGCTCGACCGGCTTCGATTCGGTACACTTCATTCACGACGCGCTGCCGGAGATCTCCGCGGCACAGGTAGACCTGCGGACGGATATCCTCGGGCACACCGTGGCTGCCCCGATTTTCATTTCCTGCATGACCGGAGGTTCGGATCGCGGCTTTTTCGCCAACCGCGAGCTGGCCAGGGCCGCCCGGGAAAAACGCTACGCCGTGGGCATGGGCTCCATCCGCATCCTCTTCGACCACCCCGAGCTATTCGAGCACTTCCACCTCAAATCCCTGGCGCCGGAAGTGCCGGTCCTGGCGAACATCGGGGGCGTGCAGATCAGGGACGAGGATCACAGGAAACTCTTCGAGCTGGTAAAGAAGCTCGAGGTGGACAGCCTGGTCGTGCACCTCAATCCCGGGCAGGAGCTGTTCCAACCCGAGGGGGACCGGGACTTTCACGGAATCAAGGATTCGATCGCCAGGCTCTGCCAGGGCAGCCCCGTGCCGATCATCGTGAAGGAAACGGGCTTCGGGATCCGTCCCGCCCTGGTGGCGCAACTGCTGGAAGCCGGCGTTCGCTACGTGGACGTGGCCGGAGCCGGGGGCACCAACTGGGTGACCGTGGAAGCGTACCGCCTTCCGGAGGAGCAGCGGGAGGGTGCACGGGAGTTCGCCGACTGGGGCATCCCCACGGCTCTGCTCCTGTCCTGCCTGGAACGGCACAGGGGAAGGATCCTGGCTTCCGGGGGGGTGCGCACCGGCCTGGATGTGGCCAAATCCATCGCCCTGGGCGCCCACGCCGCGGGGCTGGCGTTGCCGTTGATCCGCGAAGTAATATCCGGCGGGTCCGAGCGGGTGGTACGCTATCTGGACCGCCTGGAAAACACGCTTCGATCCGTGCTGATCCTCACCGGCTCCCGCACGCCCGCCGAGCTCAGGCAGGGCAAAATCTGGCTGGATCCCGCTTTCGCGGCCGCAGCGGCGGCTTTCCGGAAAACCGAAGGCAGCGTGGCGGAAGCGGACTGCCGCTGATCAAACCAGCTCGATACGCTCGACCTCCAGGCTGTCCAGATCCACCACGGCCACCGTCGCCCTGTCGGCCAGATAGCCGGCGCAGCTTCCCGGATTGAGCAGGATTCTCTCGCCGCGGTCCAGGCGAGCCTCGTGGCTGTGGCCGTATACCACCAGGTCGAAATCCCCGCTTCTGTACAGGCTCTCCGCCACGTCCGGATAGTGCATCACCGCGATCCGCCTTCCCCCGAGCTCGAGGGTCATCGCCCCGTCCCGGAAGGTGCAGAAGCCCCTGCCCTTCTCGGTCAACAGAACCCGGTCACCGTCGTTGTTGCCGAACACGGCGTACATCGCGGGACAGAAGCTCTTGAGCCTGTCCAGCTCCCGGAACACGAAAGGTGAGCACAGATCCCCCGCGTGGATCAGGGCGCCGATCTTCCTTTCGGTAAAGGCCGCCACGGCTTTGCTGATATTCCCGAGATGGTCGTGGGAATCGGACATTACGCCGATAATCATCGTTCACTGCCTCCTGCCCTACTCTACCCCGAGTGCAGCGGAACTGCAAACGCCGGTAGACGCCGCCGGAGGATTCGATCTATATATAGAAACGGACGTTTCACGCTATGAGAGTGGGCATCACCGGTTCGGTCGGATTTCTGGGCGCCAATCTGGTCAAGTACCTCCGCGAAAACGGACCCGGGGACCTCGACATCGTCTGCTTCTTCTCCAGCCGCACCACCAATCCGCTGACCGGCGGCCTTGACCTGGAGTACCGGCATCTGGATGTCACCTCGAGCGAAGATGTGGCGGAGAAAACCCGGGACCTGGACGCCTTGTTTCACCTGGCCGGAGCGGTGGACTATTCCCGCCAAGGCGCCCGTCGGACCTGGGATGTGAATGTCCTGGGAGCGAAAAACATCTTCGAGGCGGTGCTCGCAAACCGCATCCCGAAGCTGATCTATGCCTCCTCCATCAATGTTCTGGGAACCGCAGCCGGCGGCGGGCCGGCGGATGAGAGCAACCGGATCTACGGCAGCCCGGGCAATCCGATCTCCTTCCGGGACCGCAGCCAGGCGCTGGCCGCGGTGGAGGCTTCGGCCCGGGGCGACTACCTCTTCCTCCGGCGCTCCAGGGTCCCCTACTTCGATTCCAAGCTGGCCGCCTACGAGCTGGCCCTTCGATGCTACCGGGGATCCGCCCTGCCGGTGAGGATCGTGCTGCCGGGGACCGCAGTCGGTGCCGGGGATGTCGGTGTGTCGATCACCCAGCTGGTCTACCGGACCTTTCAGGGCAGGCTGCGTCTGACCCTCCCGGGAAGCACGTCTTTCGTGTGTGCCGAGGACGTGGCCCGGGGGTTCTGGCTGGCCTGCCTCCGGGGGGAAAGCGGACAGGCCTACATCATCACGGGGCAGGACGGGGACAATCTGAGCTACAGAGAGTTCATGCAGCGGATCGTACGGGTCGCCCGAACCCGCTACGACCGGGCGCTTTCAGATCGCTTCCTCGTTGTCCCCGCAGCGCTGTGCCGTCCCCTGGCAACGGGCTTCAGACTCCTCTCGATAGAGGGAGCCTTGAGTGAAGCCCTGATCCTTTCGGGTGCGGCGGTACACCGGTTCACCCCTGCAAAGGCCCGGGCCGAGCTCGGCTACCTCCCGAAGGTGGCGCTGGATAAGGGGATCGCGGACTGCATCGATTTCTTCACGCAGCACGGCGGAGACGGAGCCGCATGAGCCGAAAGGGCCTCGGTCAGCGGCCGGCTGCGTTTCGGTAGGTCCTCAGGTAGATGAAGGTGTCGTTGACCACGCCTATGGTGGCATGGATCACGATCGGGTAGAGGACGGACCGGGTCCAGAGGGCGATGCAGCTGAACACGATCCCGGCCAGCAGAGCGCCGAAGACTTCCGATTTCGGATGACCGATGTGGTGCAGGGTCGAAAGCGCCGTGTTCAGCGCCATCGCCGGCAGAAAGCCCAGAGCCGCGGCCAGCGGGAAGAACAGCATCCCCCGGTAGAGGAACTCCCAGGCCGTGTAGTACAACAGCAGGTATCCGGTCTCGTAGAGGATGAACCTGCCGTCGCTGGTGCATACCTCCTTGGAAAACGGATACCAGTCTTTCATCTCCTCCGTTTTCGAAATCACGTGGCCGATCAGAAGCGCGATCGGCACGAAAACGAGCATCAGCGCCCCGCCGATCCTGTACTCGCCCCAGCCCACACCCAGTTCACTCAGAGCCTGAAGCGGTTCATCTTCGGCCAGGAGTATGAGCAGGAGCGGAAGCGCCGCAAGCAGCGTGAAGAACAGCAGGAAATACAGCCAGGTGCCCCGGGCGTCTCCGTGGCGTTTCTTGAGGGCGGCGTGGTAGAATTGGGTGGTCATGAGGGTCAGAGCGACGGCGATGTAGGGCAGCAGTATCCGCATGGACGGCGGGCTGATCGATGCGGCCAATACTACCTCCCGGATCTGAATCACGAACGCCGCTCCTCCCGGTCGCGCTTGTACCACTCGACGATGGCATTGAACTGGCTTTCGTAGTCGTTGTCCGGATCGTAATCCAGCTCGCGAATCGTTTTCGAAAGATCGTAGGTAGTCTGGCAGGTTATACGCCGGATTCGGTAGTAGTTGATCGGGGGCTTGAATCCGGGGAAAAGCCGCCTGAGCAGCCCCAGGAACAGGACGACGGCCAATGCGAGGGATACGGGCACGTAGATGCGCTGCGGCCTGCCGACCCCCTCCCGCAGCGCGGAGAAGAAAGCCCGCCACGTGGGGAACACGGAGTTGGTTACCGTGTATGCCCGGCCTTCGGTCCCGGGTTTTTCCGCTGCCGCCAGGACGGCCCTGCAGAGATTGTCGGGGTAGCAGAACCCGAATTTCTTGTCGCCCTTGCCCACGACCACGAGCTGGCTGCGCTCGGCCCCCCGGAGCATGATCTCACAGGAGGTCCTGTCCCGCGGCCCGTACACGTCCCCCGGCCTCATGATGACCACGGGGAATCCGGTTTGCCTGAACCGTTCCATGAGAAAAGTCTCGGTCTTCTTCTTCATGTGGATGTAAGGCAGGTAATCGACGGATCTGCCGGGACTGTCCTCGGAAATGTCGTCGGCACAATAGCCTATCGTGAGGGCGCTGGATATGTAGACGAACTTTTTCAACCCTTTGCAGCGTTGCCGGGACCAGTCGGTGAGATTGATCGTGATATCCAGGATGTTCGTTCTGCACTCCTCCATGGAAGCGTAGTCGGAGACGCTCGCCGCGGCGTGGACGATCACCTCCACCGAATCCGGCAGCTCGATCGAACCGATGTCCCGAAGATCGCCGTAGACGAGCCGGACGTTCGAATCCTTCAAAAATTTCAAATCCGAAGTACTGCGGACCAGGCCGTAGACCTGGTACCCTCTATGAGTAAATGCATCGCAGAGGTGTGAGCCGATGAATCCGTTTGCTCCGGTGATCAATACCGACGGCATGGAGGTCACGCCTCTCCGCTACCGGGCAGACGGTACCTGTCGTAACTGAACACCCGTTCCGACAGGAAGACGACCAGAGCCCTGGGCAGCAGCTTGATCAACAGGTAGATCAACTTGTTGACGAAGCCGGGGATGATCATGCGCTTGTGCCGCTTCAGCGACTCGACGGCCAGGGCAGCGGCACGCTGCGGGGTCAGATAGAAGAACCGGTGCTTCTGCATGTGCCGCGTCAGCCCGGCCTCCTTGATGATATCCGTGAAGATCCCGGCCGGAGCGAAGGTGGATATGACGATCCGGGAGCTCCGGTTCTCCAGCGCCAGTGCGTCGCTGAAGCTCTGTGCGGCACTCTTGGTGGCGGCGTAGACCGACTGATAGGGTATCGGCACGAAGGAGGCCAGGCTGGTTACATTGAGGATGAATCCCTCCCCCCTTTCCCTGAACCGGGACAGACAGAGCAGGCTCAGCTCGACGACGACCCTGAAATCCAGCTCGATGATCGATCGAAAACGTTCGATCTGCGAAGCCTCGGTGTTCCCGTAGTAGGTCAATCCGGCGTTGTTCACCAGTCCAAACAGATCCAGATCCCGCACCTGCTCGTAGACGATCTGCGCGCCGTGCTCGGCAAGCAGGTCCTGGACGATGACCTTTACCTCCCTCGAGCAGTGCTGCCCGATCTCGGCGGCAACCTTTTCCAGCCCCGCCCGGTTTCTGCCCACCAGCGCCAGGTCTGTACCTTCCTCCCTGGCCAGATGCAGGGCGAACTGTTTTCCCAAACCCCGGCTTGCCCCGGTAATCAGCACGGTCCTGTTTCGCAGATCGAGTTTCCGCATGTCAGCAATATTCCTTTTCGAAGTACCCACAGCCGTCGGCGATCGTTTTCTCGAAAGACAGATACTCGTGATGAAAGGCATCCCTGCTCTTGTCGCTGCAGTAGTAGCCGCGCCAGCCGCTCAATCGCCCGTAGCCATACGTGAGAAGAGGACGCCTGCCTGTAAACTCACTGATAAGCTCCATAGCCTTCCCCGCAGCAGCCAGGAGAAACGGAGGTACGCGGAAGGGAAAGACCCTCCTGTGGAAATACCGTCCTATGGCCTCGACGACCTCCCGGTACTCGACATTGGCACCCACGACCAGATACTTCTCCCCTAATCTTCCCATGGTCAGGGCCTTTACGATGATCCCGGCCAGATCCCGCACATCCGTGACGGCCAAGCCCCCTGCAAAGCAGCCGAACAGGGTCTTGTTGCGGATGCGATGGTAAACCTGATTGTGCGGCGTCGCCGGGTCCGGGTCACCCGGTCCCATGATGGAGGCGGGATTCAGGATGATCGCCGGTAGGTTTCTTTCCCGCACCGCCCGCTGCACCACCTGCTGTCCGGCATGCTTGGTGGTCATGTAGGGCAGGCTCTCCGGCCAGTTGAACTCCGTTTCCTCGTCCGCCGGCCGGCCGTCCCGGTGGAATCCGATTGCACCCACCGAGGAAACGTGCACGAGCCGCTGCACGCCGTGGCGCAGGCAGGCCTCCACGACATTCTCCACGCCCCGATGATTGACCCGCATCAACGCCGGGCGCTCTCTGTTCCAGTAGGAGATCAAGCCGGCCATGTGAATGACATGGGTGTGTCCTGCAACGGCCCGGTCCACCGCCACGGCATCCGCGATATCTCCGTGAACGATCTCGAGATTCCGGATTCCCCGCCTGCGCAAACGGTCCGCGCCGGGATCGCCGGGCAGGAGGAAGGCGGTAATCCGCGCCTCCGGGAAGCTCGGGGGAAGCAGATCGAGCAGCACGTTGCCGGTAAAACCGGTGGCACCGGTGATCAGAATTTTCATGGTTACAGGGTTTCCACGGAAGTATATACGAAAGCCTTGGGATGAGAAACCACAAAATCCCGTTGCGGGCTGACCGGCAGGTGAGAGAGGCAGGTGGGAGAGGCCGGTGAGAGCGGCCGGCGCTCACACTTCGATGCCGAGAGTTTTGCGGATCAGGAATCCGATGAGGAAGCTCAGGGCCGCCACGCCCAGGCTCAATCCCGCCATCTCCAGAAAACGGCGCTTGAACGAGTAGTCCTTGGCCACGGAGATGTAGAAGTTGAAGCAGAAGATGATCAGCATGGCGATGCACAGGGTAAGGGCCAGGCACAGGAAGTAGTTGCCGATCAGCAGATAGGGAAGAATCAGGAGGATCACCGTAGCGATGTAGGCAACACCCGTGTAGATGGAGGACTTCAGCGCCCTCTCCACATCTCCGTCCGACTTGGTGGACAGGTACTCCGATGCGGCCATGGAGAAGGAGGCGGCGATCCCCGTGATCAGTCCGGCCAGGGCGATCAACCTGGTGTTCTGCAGGGCGAAGGTGAATCCGGCCAGAGCCCCGGTCAGCTCCACAAGGGCGTCGTTGAGCCCCAGCACCACGGAGCCGACGTAGCTGAGGCGTTCCTCCTCGATCATCCCGATCAGCTCCTGCTCGTGGGCATGCTCATCCTCCACCACTTTTTTTGCCTCGGGAATCCGCGCGGTGATGAGCCCGTAGTTGATCTGGGCCTGCTCTTCGCCCCTCTCCATGAGCTTGATCCCGAAGGTAATGCCGAGGATGCGGGAAATCCAGAAGTAAAAAAATATTTTCCAGCGCTTCGGGGCGGCCGAATGATTCGTGTAGCGCTTCCAGAAATCATGGTGACCGCGTTCATCCTCGGCTATCCGGCGGAGGACCGCTGCGTTCCGCGGGTCCGGGATCACCCGGGCCAGTTTCGAATAGATGTGATACTCGGTGATCTCGTTCTCCTGGGCAATCCTCAGCTGCGCGTCCAGGCTCGCATCCATCGATCCATCTTTCATCCGTTCTCCTCCATTCTCCTTCATCTGTTCGTACTAGCGGTTGAAGAGGGTTCTGCCTCCGTCGGCAACCAGCTGCTGCCCGCAGATGTAGTCCCCCCAGCTGCTGAGAAGAAAAGCCGCCAAACCCGCGATGTCCTCCGGCTTCCCCAGGCGGCCAGCCGGAATCTCGGCAAGCAGCCTGCTCTTCTTGTCCGGATCTGCATAACGCACCATCAGCAGCTCGGTCTCGATCGCAGAGGGATGAATGATGTTGGCCGTGATCCCGCCGCGGGCGTAGTTGCGGCAGATGTACGCCATCAGACCGCTCATCCCCGCTTTTGCCGCCACATAATCGATGGCTCCGCTTCCTCCGTCGAACACCGCCGTGGAACCGACCAGGACGATGCGCCCGAAACGGGCTTTGATCATGTGGGGCAGCACGGCCTGTATGCCGTAGAATGCGCTTCCCAGGTTGAGCTCGATGTTTTCCGCCCAGACTTCAGGGTCGATCTGTTCGACGGGCCTGGCCAGGTTCCTTCCGGCATTGCAGACGAGGCCGTCGATCTTGCCGTGCCTGTCCGCGACCAGCGCAGCCAGCTCCGCCGTGCCCGCCGGATCCGCGGCGTCCACCGCCGCTTCTTCCGCTCGCCCGCCCTGCTGCGCGATCTCATCGAGAAGCGCCGCAATCCGGGTCCGGTTTTCCCTCTTCCCCGTGTGGGTAAACACCACTACGGCCCCTGCGCTGCACAGCACCCGGACGATTCCCTCTCCTATACCCCGGCTTCCCCCGAGCACCAGCACGACTTTGCCGGACAAATCGATCTGAACCATCAGCTGCCTCCTCTGCGGTACTGCGGCCGTGCAGTAGTCTGCACCCTTCGCCTTGCCGCCCTCGCATCCGGGGCGAAGCGCTCCTCGCCGTCGCATCCAAGGCGAAGCGCTCCCCATCTCCCTCGGGAACGGCGTCCCCCAATCTATCAATTTGCGCCGTTTTGGTATACGAGCGCCCGGCGGGCGTGTGGCCGGCGGGCGTGTGGCCGGCGGGCGGAGAATCCGATGGAAACAGCTGGACAAAGGCGTTACAATAGCCGGGCAGCCCCAAAAGGCCGCGGGAGGAACCCAGGTGGATGACAGATGGAAGAAACTGGCGCAGCTGCTCGTGGAGTACTCCACCGGGATCAGCGCCGGAGAGAAGGTGATGATCGCGATGGTGGAGCTCGAATCCTACCCTTTGGTTCACGCCCTGTACGAGGCCTGCATCAAAGCCGGCGCCTACCCCCAGGTTCAATTCCTCTCCGAAGAGCTGAACCGCCTGCTGCTGAAATACGGGAGTGACGAACAGGTACAGTGGGTGCCTGAAATCGAAGCGTACGGGATGGAGTGGGCGGACGTCTACTTCGGCCTCCGCGGAGCCCACAACCCGGAGGTGTTCTGGGACGTGCCGGCGGATGCGCTGAGCAGGCTGCGGAAGGCGATGGGACGGGTCTCCACGATGCGCTGGCAGAAAACCCGCTGGTGCCTGCTGCGGGTTCCAAATGCAGCCCTGGCGCAGCAGGCCGAGCTGGACGAACAGACGATCACCGACATGTTCTTCCGCGCCTGCTTCCTGGACTGGCCGGCACTGCAGAAAGAGTGGAAACGCGAAGCGGAGCTTCTCTCCAGGGGCAAGACCCTGCGGCTGACGGGCCGCGGCACGGACCTGAGCTTCTCTCTGGAAGGCCGGCGATGGACGGTGTCGGACGGGAGGATCAACATGCCCGACGGGGAGATCGTCACCTCGCCGGTCGAGTCCAGCGTAGAGGGGGAGATCCTCTTCGAGTTTCCGGGCGTGCTGGGAGGCCGCTTGATACACGACATCCGTCTGCGCTGGGAGGGCGGCAAACTGGTGGAGGCGACCTCTGCGGACAATCAGGATTTCCTCCAGGCGGTGGTTCGGACCGATCCCGGTGCCAGCCTGATCGGGGAGTTCGCCTTCGGCACGAATCCCGAGGTGACCCATTTCTGCAAAGACATCCTGATCGACGAAAAGATAGGGGGCACGGTCCATATCGCCCTTGGACGGGCTTATCCCGACACGGGCGGCACGAACAGCTCCGCGATCCATTGGGACATCGTGAAGGATATGCGGCGGGAGGGCCGGGTATTTCTCGATGGTGAGGTGATCTTCGAGAACGGGAGCCTGAGAGTATGAGGATTGTCCTGGACAAGCCCGTTGCAGCGACGCGGCTGGAACGTGGACGCGGGCGGGGAGGAGCGTGCTCATGAAAGGCAGATGCCTGCTCGGCGTTGACATCGGCACGTACTCCTCCAAGGGGGTGCTGGTGGAGGAGGACGGACAGGTCATCGCCTCTCACACCGTGCAGCACGGGATCGACATGCCGGCGCCCGGGCATTTCGAGCACGAGGCGGATCGGGTCTGGTGGAAAGACTTCACCGAGATCGTGCGCACCCTCCTCGAGACGTCGGGGATGAGCCCCGCCGCCATAGCGGGTATCGGCACGAGCGGCATCGGCTCCTGCGTGCTTCCGGTGGACAGCAGGGGCCGGCCGCTGCGGCCGGCGATCCTCTACGGAATCGACACGCGAGCCGCCGGAGAGATCGAGTCCCTGGAACGTGCGCTGGGTGAGGATGAGATCCTCCGAATAAGCGGTGCGCGGCTCAGCTCCCAGGCATCGGGCCCGAAGATACTCTGGATCCGCCAGAACGAGCCGTCGGTCTACCGGGCAGCCCGGTGGTTCCTGACGAGCCAGGCGTATCTGGTCTACAGGCTCACCGGTCTGGCCAGCATCGACGTGTATACGGCGGGTGCGTTTGCGCCGCTGTTCGATGTCCGCAACCTGCGCTGGGCCGAAGAGGCCGCCCGGCTGATCACACCCCTGGAGCGCCTGCCCCGGACGTACTGGAGCTGTGAGATCGTGGGCACCGTAACCTCCGCTGCGGCGGCCCAGACCGGGCTGGCCGAAGGAACCCCGGTCATCGCCGGCACGACGGATGCGGCCTCGGAGGCGGTAAGCGCCGGAGTATCCGAGGCGGGGGACATGATGCTCATGTTCGGAAGCAGCGTGTTTTTCATTCTGAAAACGCGGGAGCTGCGGAACACCGAGAGGTTCTGGAGCTCCAACTTCCTCGAGCCGGGCACATTCGCTCTGCTGGGGGGGATGTCCACATCGGGGAGCCTGACCACCTGGTTTCGGGACCGGTTCGCCCGGGAAGAGCTGTCGCAGGAGCAGGCCGGCGGAGAAAACGCCTACGCGCTGCTGGCCCGGGAGGCGGCGGAATCGCCGCCCGGCGCGAACGGCCTGATCGCCCTGCCCTACTTCGCGGGAGAGCGGACTCCCCTCCACGATCACAGAGCCAGGGGCATGTTCTTCGGATTGACCCTGAGCCACACCCGCGGCGACCTGTACCGTGCCATCCTGGAAGGCGTCGGCTTTGCCGTCCGGCACAACCTGCAGACGATGCGGGAGGAGGGAGCCGAACCGGCGCGCCTCTGCGCGGTCGGCGGCGGCGTTCGCAACGCTCCGTGGATGCAGGCGGTGGCGGACATAGCGGACATCGAGCTGTCCGTGCCGCAACAGCAGCTCGGGGCCAGCTACGGGGACGCATTCATGGCCGGCGTGGGTGTCGGGCTGTTCGGCAGCCTGGCCGAGGTCGGCCGGTGGGTTCGAAACGGTCGTTCGATCAAACCCGATCCGGCGGCTCACCGCAGGTATGACCCCCTGTACAGGATCTTCCGATCCCTGTACGAGACGAACAAGGCGCTGATGCACGAGCTGCACGACTCAGTGGAGCGCTGAGAGAGTTCTGACCGCTTGCCGGGACCGGGCCGTTTGCCAGGACCCGCCCGCGCTCGAGGACCTGCCCGTTTGCCGGCCTCCAGCGGGACCCGCCCACCTTCCTTGACCCCCCCCGGCGACACCGCTATAATGTTCCGGAAATCCCAGACAGAAGGAGCACCGGTCGCAGATGAGCTGGTTGAAAGAAGCATTCGGTGTGGAAAAACCCATAATCGCAATGTGCCATTTGCGGGCTATGCCCGGAGACCCGGAGTACGACCCGGACAGGGGCATGCCCTGGGTCGTGCAGATGGCCGCCGCCGATCTCGAGGCGCTCCAGGGGGGAGGAGTGGATGCGGTCATGTTCTCCAATGAGTTCAGCCTGCCGTACCTGACCGCGGTGGAACCGATCGTGACCATATCCATGGCCCGCGTGATCGGAGAGCTGAAGAAGGAGATTACGGTTCCCTTCGGAGTCAACGTGCTCTGGGACCCGATGGCGTCGATCGAGCTGGCGGTGGCGACCGGCGCGTCGTTCGTCCGGGAAATCTTCACGGGCGCATATGCCAGCGACTTCGGAATCTGGGACACGAACTGCGGGGCGGTGGTGCGACGGCAGCGCGCACTGGGCGGCGGATCGGTGAGAAAGCTCTACAACATCATCCCCGAAGCGGCCAGCTACCTGGCGGACCGGAAGATAGCCGATATTGCCCGATCCACGGTCTTCAACGGCAAACCCGATGCATTGTGCGTCTCCGGGCTGATAGCCGGAGCCTCCACCTCCGCGGCCACCCTGAAGATCGTGAAAGAGGCGGTTCCCGACACGGTCGTCCTGGCCAATACCGGTGTCCGTCTGGAAAACGTCGAAGAGCAGCTGTCGATCGCCGACGGGGCGGTGGTGGGAACCACGTTCAAGCGCGACGGCCATACCTGGAACGAGGTCGACGAACGGCGAGTTCGTGCCCTCATGGACAAAGTCAAATCGTTTCGGAGCTGACCGATCATGGAAAATGTTTCCACTGTACCCCGGAGCGTACGCCTGCAGCTGCTGGAGACGATGCTGCGGATCCGGGAGTTCGAGGAGGCCACGGGAGAGATGTTTCTGCGCGGCCTGACCGCTGGCTCCATGCTCCATCTCTCGGTGGGCGAAGAAGCGGCCGTCGCCGGGATCGGCCTGGCCATGAAAGCGGGGGACTATTTCACCACCCACCACCGGGGCCACGGGATATTCATAGCCCGGGGGGGGAAGCTCGACCGAATGATGGCCGAGCTGTTCGGCAGGGCGAGCGGCTACTGCGCGGGAAAGGGCGGATCGATGCACATCGCCGACATCGGGGTCGGGCACATGGGGGCCAACGCGATCGTCGGCGCCAACATCCCGATTGCCCTTGGCGGCGGATTCACCAGCAAATACCTCGAAGAGGGGAAAGTGAGCGTGGCTTTTTTCGGCGACGGCGCGCTCAATCAGGGCATCCTGTACGAATCGATGAACATGGCCGCCCTGTGGGATCTGCCCGTGTTGTTTGCCGTGATCAACAACCAGTACGGCATGGGGACGCGGATAGACCGGGCGTCGGCCTGCCTCGAGTTCGTCAAGCGCGCCGAGAGCTTCGGGGTGCGTGGCGCAGAGGTGGACGGCATGGACGCTGAAGAAGTGTGGCGGATCGCATCCGAGCTCCTTCGCCACAGCCGCCGGGGCGGCGGTCCGACATTCCTGATGGCCAATACCTACAGGTTCTACGGCCACGGCCGCAAGGACCCCAGCCCGTACAGGGACAAGAGCGAGGAGCAGGAGTGGCGGAGCCGGGATCCGATCCGGACGCTGGAGCAGCGCCTCCTGGAGGCGGGAATCGTCTCAGGGGACGGATTTCGGGAACTAACGGAACGGGTCAACGGGGAGGTGGAGGCAGCCGTGGAGTATGCCAAGGCAGCCCCCCTGCCCGAAGCGTCGGACCTGTACAGGGACGTGTACGTGGACACGCAGGACGGAGAGTCGTCATGAAGGAGATGAGCTACCGGGACGCTCTGCGCGAGGCCCTGCTGGAGGAGATGCGGCGGGATGAAAGGGTTTTCATCATCGGCGAGGAGGTCGGGCGCTACGGCGGCGCCTACGGGGTCACCCGCGGATTGTTCCAGGAGTTCGGCGCACGCCGGGTGGTGGACTCTCCGATAAGCGAGGCCGGCATCGTGGGACTCGGAGTCGGCGCGGCCATCACCGGGCTGCGCCCGATCGTGGAGCTGATGTACGTGGATTTCGTCGGCCTAGCCATGGACCAGATCGCCAACCAGATGGCGAAGTTCCGCTACATGACCGGGGGACAGCTGACGATCCCCATGGTGCTGAGGACCCAGGGCGGCACGGGCCGTTCGGCCGGGGCGCAGCATTCCCAGAGCCTGGAAAGCTGGCTGGTGCACGTTCCGGGACTCAGGGTGGTCATGCCCTCCAATGCCCGGGATGCCAAGGGGCTGCTTAAAACCGCCGTGCGCTGCAACGATCCGGTGGTCTTCATCGAGCACAAGGGTCTATATTCCGCGAAAGGCGAGGTCCCCGAGGATGAATACACGATTGCCCTGGGCAAAGCGGCGGTGCTCAGGCAGGGCAAAGACGCGACCATCCTGAGCTACTCCGCCATGGTCCACGTCGCCATGAAAGCGGCCGATGCGCTCGGCTCCGAGGGCATCGAAGCCGAAGTGATAGACCTGCGCACATTGAATCCCCTGGATATGCAGACGATCATAGCATCCGCCGGGAAGACGGGGCGGGTCGCCGTGGTCAGCGAAGCCCACAAAACCCTGGGCATGGGCGCGGAGCTGAGCGCCCTGATCAGCGAACAATGTTTCGAGCAGCTCAAAGCCCCCGTTCTGAGAATCGCCGCTTCCGACACCCCGGTGCCGGCCAGCATCCTGGAGAAGATGTCCGTACCGGGCGAGGACAGCGTGGTTCAGGGGGTTCGACACCTGGTCTCGGGAGAGTGAAGCATGAAGTATGAGGTAGTCCTGCCCCGGTTGACCGAAACGATGGAGGAAGGCACCCTGGTCGGCTGGCACAAGAAAATCGGCGATTTCGTGGACAAGCGTGAGCACCTCTTCGACGTGGAAACAGACAAGTCGACCATGGAAGTGGAATCGGTGGACGCCGGCTATCTCTGCCAGACCCTCGTGCAGGAAGGCGAGATAGCCGCAGTCGGCAGCGTGATCGCCGTTCTGGCCGATTCCCCCGAAGAGTGCTGAGCCCTGAAGAGCTCTAAAGCGGCCGTTTCCAGGGCCCGCTCAGCGTCCCTCCCAGCTGCCTCCCCGCAGATCGGCCCACGGCCCTCCGTCCGCATATTTTTCCGGATGCAGGATCTTCGGGCGCGGGTCCTCCGCCACGTCGAGCTGGTGGACCATCCACTGGGGATAGGGGACGCCCGGGTCTGACACCCTATCGAGCTCTCTGACATCCTGCTCGGAAAGATCCATGTCGACGGCCGCGATGTTGTCCAGCAGCTGCTCATTGGTGCGGCCGGCGATGATCACGCTGCTCACCCCGGGCCGGGCCAGCGTCCAGGCCACGGCCGTTCGTGCACAGCCGGCCCCGTGCCGCTGAGCCACCTTTTTCAGCACCTCTACGATCTCGAAGCCACGATCGCGGTCGAACAGGACGAACGGACCGGCCTCGGCAAAACGGGTTCCCGCGGAAGGCGCCTCGCCCTTCCTGTATTTTCCGGCCAGGAATCCGCCGGCCAGGGGGCTCCACACGAGGATTCCGATTCCGTAGTATTCGGCGAAGGGCAGCCACTCGTACTCCAGGCCCCGGTTCACCAGGCTGTAATGCATCTGGGCGGTCACGTATTTTTCCAGGTGCTGACGTTCCTGGATTGCGAGGGCGGTCGCCGCCTGCCAGGCGTAGTAGTTGCTCAAGCCGATGTAGCGAACCTTGCCCTGGCGCACCAGATCGTCCAACGCCCTCACCGTCTCCTCCAGCGGCGTGTTGCTGTCCCAGCCGTGGATCTGGTACAGATCGATGTAATCGGTCTGCAGCCGGCGCAGGCTGCTGTCCACGCCGGCCATGATATTCGCTCTGGTCGCCCCGCTGCGATTGAAGTTGTCGCTCATCGGCAGCCTCACCTTGGTGGCCAGGACGATCTCCCGGCGAACCGCCTTCAGGGCATTGCCCAGAAGGGTCTCGCTCTCCCCGAGACTGTAGACATCGGCGGTGTCGATGAAGTTTATCCCGCTGTCCAGGGCGCAGCGCACCATCGAATCGGTCTGCTTCTGATCCAGACCGCCCATGCCCATTTTTCTCCCGAACTGCATCGAACCCAGCGCAACCTCGCTCACGATCAGCCCGCTGTTCCCGAGTTTCCTGTATTTCACAATACCTCCTTGACGATCCTGCCCCCGCGCTCCCTGAAGCGGTTCGTGAAATAGTTGATCACCATTACCAGCAGGAGCATGAATCCCCACATGAACTTCTTGAAAAACGGAGTGAAGGCCAGTATGTTCGATCCGCTCTGTATGACCTGCAGCAGCACGACGGCCATGACCACCCCGAGCACGGAACCGAACCCTCCGTTGGGATCGGTGCCGCCGAGAATCACCACCAGAACCGCCTGGAGGAGATAGGCGTAGCCGTAGCCCGGTCTCATCGAGTTGACCCGGGATATGATCACGATCGCCGCCAGCCCGGATAGAATCCCGGACAGGAGATAGGTATTGAGAACGATCCGCCGGTTGTTGACCCCGGAGAAACGCGCCACGGTGGAGCTGGAACCGAGCATGTACATGTGGAATCCCTGTTTCGTGTGCCTCAGCATCAGCGCGATCAGCAGGGCAACGACGCTGAAAATGATGAGCGGCAGCGGAAAGATGGCGAGCTGTCCTGTTCCGATGATCAGGAACTCCTCCGGGAAACCGCCTATGCTGTACCCCTTGGTTATGATCACTGCGATGCCGAGGAACAACCCCTGGGTTCCAAGGGTGGCCAGGATCGGAGGAACTCCGACCTGGGTGATGAGCGTCCCGTTGAACAGACCGCAGACCGCGGAGGTCCCGATTCCCGCCAGGATGGCCAGGAGGATCACGACGGGAACCGGCACCGAGCTCAGGTTGGCGAGCACCAGCGCCGCGATTACCCCGGAGAGATTCGCCGTGGACACAACGGACAGATCGATCCCGCCCGTGAGCATGGCCAGCAGCATGGCCAGGGCCAGCAGCCCGAACTCGGGGAACTGGCTGGTCATGGATTCGAAATTGATGACCGTGAGGAACTTGTTGGGCAGCGCCAGGGAGATAAGGGCAACAACGGCAACCAGGATGATCGCAAGCGTGATGTTGTGGGACTGTCTTCTCATCGGCTGTATTCTCCCGTGTTCAAAACCGGCAAGGAAGCCCTCATCAGGTTCCCGCCGTCGTCAGCGCGCTTCTTTGACTGCGGATTCGGTTCTGGATGTACGTCACACTGACGCCCACGATTATGATCAGGCCGATGAAAAACTGCTGCCAGTAGGAGGACAGCCCGATCAGGACGAGGTTTTTTTCCAGAATCACGATCATCACCACTCCGAGGATCGTTCCGATGATCGAACCCGTGCCGCCGGTAATCCTGGCCCCTCCTATCACCACCGCGGCGATGACGCTGAGCTCCGTACCGACGATGTAGTTCGGATTGCTGTAGCGAATGAGCGAGAGGTGCATGATGCCCATGATTCCCGCCAGGAAACCGACGTACATGTAGATGAAAAACTGAATCAGGTGAATATTGAGGCCGCTGCGTTTGGCAGCGGTGAAATTCCCGCCGATTGCATAGATGCCGCGGCCCAGAACGGTAAAACGCAGGATGACCCAGCTGATCAGCACCACGGCTATGAAGAACAGGACGAACACGGACAAACCGTACGTGGTCCCATCAGCGCGGGTGAAGCTCAGGATGTTCAAGGCGCTGAAAGTCTTGAAGCATTCTGGCAGCCCCCCCGTATTGATGGATTTCGTACCGACGAACTCCAGGAGCGCTCCGTGAAACAGGCTCAGGGTACCGAGGGTCGTGATCAGTGTAGGCAGGTTCAACAGGGAGATGAATACCGCGTTGATCGCGCCGAGGGCCATGCCCACGGAACAGGAAACGACGAAGGCGAGCAGCAGATTGTCGATCCCCGTGGCGATCAGCGTATTCACGGCGATGTACTGCCCGGCGATCGCTATAGCGGTAAAAGAAACATCGATGCCGCCGGAGAGCAGAACCACGAACACCCCCATCGCCAGGATAGCCATTCCCGAGCTGCTTTTGACCAGATCGAACATGTTCTCGATGGTCAGGAACGAGGGATTGATGATGGTGATCACGGTGGAGAAAACGATGATGACCAGCAATAGATAGAACTCGGTCCTCTGGAATGCTCGAGATCTCATTCAGCAGCCTCCTGGACTTGACTGCGGCTGAGGACGCCGGCCAGTTCTTTCTCGTCTACCTCGCTCACCCGTTCATACTCCTTCACGATCCTCCCCGACATCATTAAGAGAATCCGGTTGCAGTTCTGCAGAACTTCCGGAAATTCGTCGGAAATGATGATTATGGCCATCCCTCCTGAAGCAAGATCCCGGATGATCTGATGGATGTTCCGTTTCGAGCCGATGTCGATCCCGATCGTCGGACCGTCCAGGATGAAAATCTTCGGATCCGTGGCCAGCCATTTGGCCAGAACGACCCGCTGCTGGTTTCCTCCCGACAGGCTCGAAGCGGAAGCATCGGAGGTCGGTGTCTTTATGCTGAGGTCATTGATCCACTTGCTGATCGCGTTCGATTTGGCAGCCTTGTCGATTATCCTCAGCCTGTTGAGGAGCCTGGTTACAATCGTGACGATGATATTGTTGCCGATGGACTGGGATTCGAACAGCCCCTGGCTCAGCCGGTCCTCGGGAAGGTAGCCAATGCCGTAGCGGGTGGCTTCCTGCGGGGAGCGGATCTGCACCTCCCTGCCGTCGATGAGCATGGTTCCGCTGTCCGGTCTGTTCAGTCCGAAGATGGCCAGGGCCAGCTCGGTCCTCCCGGATCCGACCAGCCCGGTGATTCCGAGGATCTCACCGGCTGCGAGCCTGAAGCTGATATCCTCGAATTGACCCGCCTTGGAGAAGTTCCGCACTTCGAGCGCGGGCGGCTGCGAGCCTTTCGGTTCGTATTCGTATGGCGTGTAGCGAATCCTCTGCCCCGTCATGTGATACACCAGCTTGTCATTGTCGAGCTCCGCCGCCTTGAACTGGCCGACCTTGAGGCCGTCCCTGAGGATCGTCACGTTTTCGGCGATCTCGAAGACCTCGCTCAGCTTGTGGCTGACGAACAGGATCGCCACCTCCGTCCTGCGGAGCTTCTCGATTATGGAAAAAAGATGATCCACCTCCTCCCGGGTGAGCGCAGAGGTCGGCTCATCCATGATCAGCAGCCTGCAGTCCTGGGTATGAGCCCGGCATATGGCCACGATCTGTTTCTGGGACATGGAAAGGTTCTCGACGCGCTCGCTCAGGTCCAGGCTCTCCCCGAGCTCCTCCAATGCCTGCTGCGCGATCAGCCGGATGTTCTTCCAGTTGACGATGCGGCTGTTGCTCTCGATGGTCTGGTTGAACGCAATGTTCTCGGCGACGTTCAGGTTCGGGTACAGAGACAGGTCCTGGTAGATGATTTCTATCCCTTCACGGATCGCGTCGATCGCCTGCAGTCTCTGGTACTCCCTCCCGCGGATGAGGATCCTGCCGGAATCGGGCTGTACCACGCCCCCGATGACCTTGATGAGGGTGGACTTTCCGGAGCCGTTCTCTCCGACCAGGCAGTGGACCTCACCGCTGCGGATGGACAGGCTGACGTTGCTGAGCGCCTGAACCCCCACGTAGCTTTTACTGATATTTTTCGCTTCAAGGTAATAATCACTCATGGTCCTGCTTCCGCGTTCGGGATTGCTCAAAAAAAATGGTTGAGGGAGCGTCTCCCCCAACCAGTACAGTACAATAAAGGTGGGCTGTCCGCAACCGGCGGTCTACAGTTTGTAGCTCCCGTCCGCGTTCGTCCAGTCGCTGAGGTTGTCCACGTTCACGTCGACCCAGGCCTGGCCGTAGATGATCGGCACTCCGGCATCGTTGTTCTGGATCGTGATCTTCTCGTATCCGGGCCGCTTGAGGTCCATTCCCTCCTTGACGGTCTCACCCTGCAGGGAAAGGTAGGCCACGTAGGCTGTCACGTAACCGGCGTCTGCCGGGACCCAGAAATGGATCGATTTGGCCGCGCCGCTCTTCAGATAATCACCGGCCACGGAAGGCAGACAGGTGCCGAAGGCGGCCATCTTGTCGATCAGCCCCTTCTCTTCGATCGCCCTGGCAGCCCCGGGAACCGTGCTCATCGCACTGCCCATGACCGTCTTGAGACCGGGGTAGCGCTTGATCAGCTCGAGGGTCTTCTCGTACGCGATCTGCTGATTCTCCTTCTCCTCGATGCGCGTGGTGGCCATCTTGAGTCCGGGGTATTTTTCCTTGGCCTGGGCTTCCTCACCGTCGACCCACTCGTTGTGGGTGGTCGAGGTCAGGTGCCCCACGAACGGCTGCCACAATCCTTCTCCGCCCATCCACTCGGCCATGATGTCCATCATGTGACGGCCGTAGGCGATGTTGTCGAAGGCCTCCACGTCATAGCTGATCTGCCTCTGGTTGGATGCTTCATGGGTAAACGTCAGGATCCCGGCGTCGTTGGCCTTCTTGAAGGCCGGAACGAGCGACTCCGGATCGTTCGGCACCACCAGGATTGCATCGACGCCCTTCGCGATCAGGTCCTCCACCAGAGCGACCTGGGCGGCCGGGTCGGCCGTGTCCGCCCCAATCTGGTAGGCATTGACATCCGGGAACTCCTGGTTGAACTCCTCTATGCCGATCCTCATGTTGTCGAACCAGGCTACGCCTTCCAGCTTGACGACCATGACGATCTCGAACTGCTCTTCCCCCGCGCCTGCGGCTTCTCCGCCGCCCCCGGCAAAGACCAGGGCTGCCGCAAAGCACGACAGTACGAGCGCCGCAAAAAACTTTTTCATAGGAACCTCCTTGATGTTGATATGTGATTCATTGTATAGCTCCCCGGCTTCCGGCTGTCAATACCGCCCGCCCCTCTCGGGGGGGGGTGCTGCCGGTTCCCGCTTCCCGCAATACCGGCCGTTCCCCGCCGTTTGTTTTGTTTACACCCACAAGCCGAGCTGGTAGAATCTGCCTGAAATCACCTGCATACGGAGGATGCACTATGGCCGAATACGTTCTTGGCATAGACGGAGGAACCGAAAGCATTCGTGCCGGGATTTTCGACGCCAGCGGAGCCTGTCTAGCCTACGGTACGAGCGCAAACACCAACATTCATCCTCACGCCGGCTGGGCCGAGCAGAGCATAGCCGAATGGGAAGACGGCCTGACCGGTTGCATCCGCAGCGCCGTCCGGGCGGCCGGGATCGACCCGGCCGAGATACGCGGCATCGGGCTCGACGGCACCAGCTGTACGGTGGTCTGTCTGGACCAAAAGGGGCAGCCGCTTCGGAATGCGGTCATGTGGATGGATGTGCGCGCTTCCCGGGAAGCGGAAGAAATCGCCGCCTGCGGGGACCCCGCCTTGAAGTACGTCGGCCACAGCAATGTGTCCGCCGAATGGTTCCCCTGCAAGGTCCTGTGGCTGAAGCGCCACGAACCCGAGGTATACACCGGGGCAAAGACGATTTTCGAACATACCGACTGGCTGGCCTACCGCCTGACCGGAGAGGTGTCTCT
>JAFGQJ010000200.1 GCA_016935715.1 Spirochaetales bacterium | reverse complement strand
TACGGCCTGCTCAACCACACACTCAGAGTGACGGGCCTCTGGTCCCAGCCCCCGACCTGGCTGGGCCAACCCATCGCGGCCTTTGCCGCCTGCATCTGGGTGGACATCTGGATCGGGATCCCCTTCATGGCTTTGGTATTTCTGGCGGGCATGCAGGCCATCTCGGAGGACCTGTACGAATCGGCCTACCTGGACGGAGTCAACTGGTGGCAGAAGTTCTTCTTCATCACCCTGCCGGGGATCCGGCACATCGTGCTGATCGCCACCCTTCTGTCCTGCCTCTGGACGTTCAACGACTTCAACACCATCTACATCCTGACCATGGGAGGACCCGCCGGTGCGACGGACATCCTCATCACCAGGATCTACCAGAACGCCTTCAAGTGGCTGCGATTCGACAGGGCGGCGGTCATGGCCTTTGTCACCTTCGTCATTCTGACCATTCTCAGCCTCGGCTACGCCCGGGTGTATTTCAAGCAGGAGCGCTCGTGATGAAGTGGCGAAATCGCGGAAAGATCCCTGCCGTCATCTTCACCGTCGTTCTTCTGCTCCTGCTGCTCTTTCCTTTCTTCGTGATGATCTCCACGATGCTCAAATCGAGCCAGGAGGTGTACAGCATGCCGCCTACCTGGATTCCGCGGGAGTTCCACTTCAACAACTTCCTGACCGTCTGGAGTGAGTTCGAGCTCTACATCTTCTTCAAGAGCAGCATCATCATCGCCGTCGGCGCTACGATCCTCAATACCCTGCTCACCGTGCCGGCTGCATATGCCGTGGCTCGCCTGCGTTTCGTAGGCAGGAAGCTGATACTGTACCTCTTCCTGGTCATCCAGATGTTCTCCCCCGTCATCGTGATCATCTCCCTGTTCAAGATCATGGTGCATTTGAATCTGCTGGACACCTATTTCTCCCTGATCATCGCCAACACGGTATTCACCATCGCCTTTACCATCTGGATGATGAACGGCTACTTCAAATCGATTCCGGGGGAGATCGAGGAGGCGGCCCTGATCGACGGCTGCAGCCGCGTGCAAACCATCACCCGGATCATGATCCCTATCGCCGTTCCGGGGCTGGTCACGTCCATGATCTACACCTTCATCTACGCCTGGAACGAGTTTCTCTTCGGCCTGACCTTCATCCAGTCCAGACCGAAGATGCCCCTCGTGCTGGCGCTGTACAACTTCGTCGGGCGCTGGACCACCCAGTGGGAGCTGTTGACCACCGCCGCGTTTCTGGCCCTCATCCCCGTGCTGGTGCTGTTCTACGTCATCGAACGCCGTCTGGTCGCGGGGCTTGCCGGCGGGGCGGTGAAGGAGTAGTGCGTACCCGGGTGTTCGCGTTTTACTATCTGGAAATTCGAAACTGAAATTTAGGAGGAGTTATGTCTTTACCCAAGAGGCAGTTCGGTACGACCGGCGAAGAGGTTTCGGTTTTAGGCCTGGGAGGCTTTCACCTGCTGGAGGTATCCGACGCGGATGCAATCGCCCTGATCAACCGCTACCTGGACGAGGGAGGCAACTACATCGAGACCGCCGCCGAATACGGGGCGGGGGAATCGGAGCGCAAGATCGGACTGGTGATGCGGGAGCGCCGGGAGGAGTGCTTCCTGGTCACCAAGTGCCACCTCAGGGACCGCAAGGGGGCCGCCAGGACGATCGAGGAGAGCCTGAAGCGGCTCCAGACCGATCACGTCGACTGTCTGCTGTTTCACCATGTGCTGAGATACGAGGAGCTGGAGAAGATCTACTCCAAAGATGGAGCCATGAAGGCCTTTCTCGAGGCGAAGAAAAGCGGCAAGGTCCGCTACCTGGGCATCACCGGACACGGCCAGCCGGATGTCCTGATCAAGGCCCTGGAGGAGAAGCCGCACCTGGACGCATTGATGACGGGCTTCAACTTCTACGATCGCTTCAACTTCCCGGCCAAGGAGGAGCGTCTGATCCCGCTGGCCAAGGAAAAGGGAATGGCCCTGATCGGGATGAAGGCCTTTGCCGACGGGCTGCTCTGGGAATACCCCCAGGAGGCGCTGGGCTACACCCTGTCGCTTCCCATCGACGTGCTGGCCTGCGGCTTCAACACCATGGCCATGCTGGAATCGGACCTGGAGATCGTTCGAAAGTTCAAACCCATGAGCGAGAAGGAGAAGCAGGACATCTACACGCACAACCCGGTGCTGAGCAACAGCGTCTGCCGCCTGTGCGACGAGTGCCTGCCCTGCCCGGAGGGCATCAACATCCCCAAGGTGTTCCTCTACGAGGGGTGGTACGACCGGCAGATGCGGGACCGCAGGATCCGCAGCACGCCGGAGTTTGCCCTGCGCGACCGTCTGCGCTTCTGGTTCGACGATCGGGATCAGGCCCGAAGCGCCTATTCCGGGCTGGATGTCAAAGCCGATGCCTGCACGGCCTGCGGCGACTGTGTTCCCCGCTGTCCCTTCGGACTGGACATCATCGGCAAGCTGGACAACGCCCACTACAAGCTGACCCGGGAAGTCACCTCCAGCGTGCCCATCTGAAGCGCCGCCAACCGTGGAGGCTCATGCGTAGTAGCCCATGTAGAGCTCCATCGCATCCATCAGGGCCCCGGCATTCTCGAGAGGCACTCCTGGGTACAGACCGTAGATCATCATCAACCCCCCCTGCTTCGAACCCAGCTTCTCGACCTCTTCCCGGATCAGGGCATCGATCTCGCGCGGAGTGCCGCCATAGGTGATCTTCTGCCGGTCGATGTCGAGGTCTACGCACACCCGGCCGCCGAGGTTTTCCCTGATCCAGTCGATGCCGTTGACCAGATCCTGGAGGTTCAGCACGTCGAAACCCACGTCGACCAGATCATCGACCAGGGGGCGGATATCCCCGTCGGAGTGCATGTGCACGATGCACCCCGCCTCCCGGGCCGGGGCGACGATCCGCCGGTAGGACGGCTTTATGTATCTCCTGAAGTGAATGGGGGAAATCATCGGCCCGATCTGCATGCCCAGATCCTCGGCGTAGCCCATCCATTCGACCCCGGCTTCCCGGATATAGTTCTGGACCAGGCGGAGGTTGAAATCCTCCAAAATGGCGATCAGGCGGAGGAGACGGGGTTCTTCGTCGCTCATGTCGTAGAGCAGGTTCTGATAACCCCGCAGATCCGTCAGTTTCAGGAAGGTATGTCCGTGGCCGATCTCCCCGGCAGCGATCCGTCTCTTGAACCCGAGCTGGCTGGCCTCCCTGGCCTTGCTGCTCCAGTCGATCGGTCCCCAGTGGTCGAAGCTGTCGGGGTCCGGCGCCCGGAAGTTTTCGAAATCCTCCCACGTCTCGAGGGGATGCCTGGTAACGGTCCCCACGATGCCGTCGTCGGTGGTCTCCCACACGCAGCCCCACGGATCCGTGAAGGCGACCCCCGCTCGGGCATAGGGAAGATACTCCGGCTCGATCGGCTCCTCGGAACGCCGGAAGTCGGGAAACAATCGCGGGTGGGCTTCCATGAGGTCCTGCAGGGCGCCCTGCGGATAGTGATGCCAGCAGGAGGGATTGATATGGAAGATCATGGGGATGCTTTCCGGCCGTTCGAAGCGCACGGCTCTCAAGATATTCTCTCTTTCGTCCATCCAAATCGCTCTCGACGCCGAGTGTACCCTGAAATCGGGGAGAGGTATAACCCGGAGACAGCCGACGATCTGGGCCGACGATTTGCTCGAGGTGGAAAAACATGCCGTTGTCGATGTATACTGCCGGACGGGGAGTGGAGATGAGCAGACGTGAAGTCATTCGGGATGTGCTGGAACACAAACAACCGGCCTATGTGCCCTGGTCTTTCGGCTTTACCAAAGAGGCCAGGGACAAACTTCATGCGCACTACGGAGCCGACGCCGACCTGGAGGAGACGATGGGCAATCACCTGCTCAAACTGGGCGGGGAGATCGGGTTCTTCGAGGATGTGGGCCGGGACCTGGTGCGCGACGTATTCGGCGTGGTCTGGGATCGCAGCATCGACAAGGACATCGGGAATGTCCGGGGTTGTCTGCTCGAACGACCCTCCCTGAGGGGCTACGATTTTCCGGATCCGAGGAACCCGAGCTTTTTCGCGGACATTCCTGAGAAGATCGCTCGCTACGGGGACCGCTTCCGGGTATTCCAGATCGGTTTCTCCCTCTGGGAGCGAGCCTGGACGCTGCGGGGATTCGCCAACCTGATGATGGATTTCTATGATCAACCGGGCTT
>JAFGQJ010000032.1 GCA_016935715.1 Spirochaetales bacterium | reverse complement strand
GCCGCCTCGCAGCCGGCAGGCCCCGGGGACGCCGGGCCCGGGCAGGGCAAGATCATCCTGGTGCTGAACTTCCCGAACAATCCGACCGGGTATTCCCCGAACGCAGAGCAAGCGGCCGGATTGATCGAGTTGCTGGGGCGCAGCGCGCAGAGCGGCAGGCGGATTCTGCTCATCTGCGACGATGCCTACTTCGGCCTGTTCTACGAGCCGGAGATATACGCGCAGTCGATCTTCGCCGAAGCGGCCGATCTCCACGAAAACATCCTGGCCGTCAAGGTCGACGGCGCCACCAAGGAGAACCTGGTCTGGGGCTTCCGGATCGGTTTTCTGACCTTCGCCTCGCGGGGATTGCAGCAGCAAGGCCGTGACGCCCTGACTCAGAAGGTGATGGGCGCCGTGCGCAGCTCGGTGTCCAATTCGAGCACGCTGAGCCAAAACCTGCTGTTGCGGGCCATGAGCAGCCCCGCCTACGGCGAGGAGAAACAACGGGTCTTCGAGGTCCTGCAGCGCCGCTATCGGCGCTCCCGCGAGATCCTGGACCGGCTCGAGGGTCCCCTGCGGGTTCTTCCCTTCAACTCCGGCTACTTCCTCTGTTTCGACACCGGTGAGGTGAATGCGGAGCAGCTGAGGCGCAAACTGCTCCTCGAGCAGGGCATCGGCACCATATCGATCCGGGATCGCTACCTGCGGGTGGCCTATTCCAGCGTGGACGAGGAGCATCTGGAGGAGCTGTACGGAACGATCATGGGGAGCGCTGCCGAGCTGGGCTGAAGCGCATCATCCCGCAGGGGTGCTCAACCGGCCCTGCCAGGTGCCCCGTCTCAGCATCTGCTCCCGCAGCCTGTCGAGGAAGCGGGCTTTGGGGGGAAAACCGAGAGGCGCGGCCAGCCGCTGCCCCGGGGTGTCGCAGGTCAGGCGCATGATCACGGTTTCCTCGGGCAGCCTTTCCAGGGCCTGGAGGGTGTACTCCAGGTGCCGCCCCGCACAGGGAACGGTCAGCTCACCGCTGAGATACTCGCCGTACAGGGGGCAGCCCTTGGGGATGTGCAGATTGTGGATCTTCACGCCCTCGGGTTTCAGGCCGGCTACATAGTCGATCGTGCGGAGAATCTCAGTGGCTCCCTCGCCGGGAAGCCCGAAGATCAGGTGCACGGCAAGCTTGAGATCCAGGCTTCTGCAGATGCGAAAGGCTTCTTCGAACTGCGCAACCGTGTGGCCCCTGTTGATCCGCCTCAGGCTTTCGTCGCTCGCCGACTGCAGCCCCAGCTCCACCCAGACGTCGAACGACTCGCTTCGGTAGGAGGCCAGCAGCTGCGCCTTGCTCCTGTCGATGCAGTCCGGGCGGGTGGAGACTGCAAGCTCACGGAAAGGGGCGCAATCCAGGGCGAAGTCGTAGATCCTGCGCAGGCGCTCGACCGGGGCGTAGGTGCCGGAGAAGGCCTGGAAATACAGGATGTATTGGGCTGCGCCGTAGCGGCTGCGCAGAAACCGGCGCCCGCATTCGATCTGCCGGCGCAGCTCCTCCCGCCAGTTTCTGCTCCCCGCCCCCTGCCGGCCCGATCCGCCGGGCGCCCGCTCCAGGTAGGGGGCGCGGGAACCGTGTTCGTCGCAGTACAGGCATCCGGGACCGGCCCTGTCGGGGCCGCGGTTGGGACAGGAAAAGCCCGCGTCCACCGAGATCCGGTACACCGCCTGCCCGTATTTCTTTTTCAGATAACGGGAATAGCTGAAAAACGGCGTTTCCGACTGTCTTCGCAAATCCACCATGCCGCACCCATACACAATAGTATCCGACTCTCCGGGATTGACAAGGCCCATGCACTGCCCTAGAGTGGCTTCGGTGAAACCGAAACCCCGGGCTTTCCGCCTCCCCTCGAGACCACCTCTCCCGCTGACATTGCTGGGGCTGCCGGCACTGCTGATGCTGCTGCTGTGCGGCTGCAGCCTGTTTCGACCGCAGGTCGTCACCCTCTGCACGAACCGTCCGGAACTGGCCGCCTACGTCGAGTACTTCAATACCCTGGACACGGAGTACCGGGTCGTCCTCTGCTACCAGAGGAATCCGGCCGATGTCATGACCCGCAGGAACCGGGACGCGGATCTGATCCTGGGACCCTGGCTGAACGGCAGCTCGGCCCGCCGGAACTTCGATTCCCTGGACCGGCTGTTCGACAGGCAGTATCTCGACCGTGAGCAGTTCTACTCGGGCCTGTTGAACGCGGGGATGCTGGAAAGCAGGCAGGTGCTGCTGCCCTTTTCGTTCAATCTCCCGGCCGTCGTGTTCCCATCCGACTCGATCGAGGCCGAGCTGCCGAAGCTGATAGCCACGATGGATTTCATGAGCGAGCAGGGCGGGGCATTCAATCAGGTCGTCAGGGATCGTTTCGTCCGCATGGGATTCTCGCCGCTCTGGCAGCCCGAGTTTCTCTACACGGCGGCGGCCGTCTACGGAGCGCAGTTCCGCGAAACCCCCGAAGGCAGCGTCCACTGGAACTCGGCGCGCCTGCAGGAAATGAAGGAGTTCTGCGCCGGATGGATCGGGGAGATCAACTCGGGATACGATCAGGACAGCAGCTTTCAGAAAATGTATCTCTACGAGCCGATGCCGAAGCTCCTCGATTCGGGCCGGATACTGTTCTACACCACCGATTCATCCTCCCTGTTTCGAAGTCTGGAGAACCAGGCCGAGGAGGTCGATTTTCGCTGGCTGGGCAGGGAAAACCGCATCCCCGTGGAGGAGGAAGTGCTGTACTTCGGGATACCCAGGGGTGCGCGCAACCGGCGAGGCGCTCTTCTCTTCCTGACCTGGATATTCCAGCCCCAGACTCAGGCCCGGCTGCTGGAGATCAACCGCCAGAAGCGGCTCGACACCTTCGGCATCGCCGGCGGATTCTCTTCCCTCCGCACCGTGAACGAGAGGCAGTTCCCGCAGGTGCACAGGCAGCTGCTCGGCCGCATCCCCTCCGAACAGATGCTCGTATTCACCAAAGAGCTGCCGGTGGACTGGGGCGAGAAGAAGCAGCAGGTGGTGATCCCCTGGCTGGTCAGCTATGTTTTAGGCAGAGCCGACGAACAGCTCCTGTCTCAGCGCCTCTCGGAGAACCGTTCGTCCAGGTAGCGCCGTATCCGCCCTTGACAGCAAACCTGCCGATAGGCTACTCTTGATTCCGATAAGATAAACCTTTATATGGAGGTACGTTTATGGCTACTGTTGAGCTGAAAAACGTCAAGAAGATCTACGAAGGAGGCGTGTTGGCGGTAGACAACGCCAACATCACGGTCAACGACAAAGAGTTTGTCGTATTGGTCGGCCCCTCGGGATGCGGCAAATCCACCACGCTGCGGATGATCGCCGGGCTGGAGGAGATCACCGCCGGGGAGCTGTACATCGACGGCAAGCTGATGAACGACGTGGCCCCCAAGGACCGGGACATCGCCATGGTGTTCCAGAACTACGCCCTGTATCCGCACATGACTGTCTACGAGAACATGGCTTTCGGCCTGAAGATCCGGAAATTCCCGAAGAAGGAGATCAGCGACCGGGTGCGGGAAGCCGCCAGGATCCTGGACATCGAAGAGCTGCTGGACCGCAAGCCCAAGGCTCTATCCGGCGGGCAGAGGCAGCGCGTGGCCGTGGGACGGGCCATCGTGCGCAAACCCAAAGTTTTCCTCTTCGACGAACCCCTTTCCAACCTGGATGCCAAGCTGCGTGTCCAGATGCGCGCCGAGCTTTCTTCGCTGCACACCCGGCTGCAGGCGACCATGGTTTACGTGACCCACGACCAGGTGGAGGCCATGACCATGGGAGACCGGATCGTGGTGCTGAAGGACGGCTACATCCAGCAGATCGGTTCTCCGCTGGACCTGTACAACCGCCCGGTGAACCGTTTCGTGGCCGGCTTCATCGGTTCTCCTCCCATGAACGTCCTCAAGGCGAGGATCAAGGAGGAAAAGGGCAAGGTGCAGGCCGACGAAGGGGATTTCCTGATCAACCTGTCCCAGCAGCTGGCCGACGCGGTGCGCTCATACTCGGGCAAGGAGATCCTGTTCGGCACCCGGCCGGAAGACCTGGTCGTCGCCGAAAAGCACGTGGAGGGAGAGACCTTCAGCGCCAAGGTGGAGGTCGTCGAGCCCCTGGGCGCGGAGATCCTGCTGTACGTGAGCACGGAACAGAACCCGAGCATCATTGTCCGCACGCCGCCTCACTACATGTTCCATGTCGGGGATTCCGTCACCCTGAAACCCGCCCTGGACAAGATCCACTTCTTCGATATGGAAACCGAAAAGGCGATCATTTAGGCGGCGTCGGGGGTTCGAAATCATTCAGGGCTGTCCCGGAATCCGAATCCGGGACAGCCCTTTTAAATTGGAAGCAAAGAGATGTTGAGGCAGAAACTGCTGAACCGGGAGAAGATCTTCGCCACTACCCTGGTCTCGCTTCACTGGAGCGGGTTGATCGAAATCTTCAAGAATGACGTTCTGGATGTGCTCATCCTGGATCTGGAGCACGGCACCTGTCCGCCGGAGGCGGCGGAGAATCTGATTCGCACCGCCCGGGCGTACCAGCTGCCGGTGGTCGTGCGGGCCGCCGACACCCTCTATCATCTGCTGTCGGCCTGTCTCGATGCCGGAGCCCAGGGAGTGCTGGTGCCCAGGGTGGAGACGGCGGATCAGGCCCGGGCGGCGCTGGAGTGCTGCCGCTTACCGCCGGAGGGCAGGAAAGGATTCGGCGGATTTCCACTCGTGAGACACTGGCCCGGGGTCGAGGAGTTCAACTCCCGGATCGTGGCTCTGCTGCAGATCGAATCTCAGCGCGGGATCGACAATTTGGAGGAAATCCTGGCCGTAGGGGGGATTGCTGGAATCATCGTCGGACCCTCCGACCTGTCCATCGATCTCGGCGTACCTCTGAGTTACGATCATCCCCGCCTGGTGAAAGCGGTGGAGCAGGTTCTGTCCGCCTGCCGGGCCCGGCAGTTGTCCTGCGGGATCTACTGCGCTACGGATCGGCTGATTTCCTTTTGGCGCAAACGTGGGATGAATATCATCTGGTCCGGCTGCGCGACGGATTTCATCTCCAGGGGATACGAGCAGGTGTGCGCCCTGATGAGGAAGCTCGGGTAGCCTCCCGGGGGAATTACCTCGATTTTGCCGATACCCGCTTTTCGCCACCGGACCGGCATTTCTATGCCGGGGCGACAATTTTATAAAAAAGTCTTGCGCTTGAATTGAGAAGGGTTTACCATGGCGCATCCCTGCCTCGCCTGCCTATGCGCAGGACAGAGGGGCGGTATATTTTCACCTTTCTAGGAGGTTCTATGGAAGCCATACTCATCATGGTCGTTGCCTTCGTCGGGTATCTCGTTGCCTACAAGCTGTACGGGCAGTTTGTGGGCAAGAAGGTATTCGCCCTGAGCAACGCCAACAAGACGCCTTCCGTGACCATGGAGGACGGGCAGGATTACGTGCCCACCCGAAGGGGGATCATCTTCGGGCACCACTTCACGTCGATCGCGGGGACCGGACCCATAGTCGGGCCGGCCATCGGGGTCATCTGGGGCTGGCTGCCCGCCATGATCTGGGTGCTGGTCGGCACCATCGTCATGGGCGCGGTGCACGACTTCGGGGCTCTGGTGATGTCCCTGCGCAACCAGGGCAAGTCCATCTCCGAAATCACGTCGAAGTACGTCAACAACCGTACGCGGACGATCTTTTTCCTGATCGTCCTGCTGGAGCTGTGGATCGTGATCGCCATCTTCGGCCTGATCATCGCCATCATCTTCAACATGTACCCGCAGTCGGTGTTTCCGGTCTGGATGGAGATCCCCATCGCCATCCTCCTGGGCTACTTGATCTACAAGCGAGGGGGCAATGTGGGTCTGTTCACCTTCCTGGCGGTGTTCCTGATGTACGTCACCGTGGTACTGGGACACTTCCTGCCGCTGGCCATGCCGACGATCGCCGGCATACCTGCGACCGGAGTCTGGAGCATCCTCCTGTTCATCTATGCCTTCATCGCCTCGACCCTGCCGGTGACGACCCTGCTTCAGCCGCGGGACTACATCAACGCCTGGCAGCTGTTCATAGCCATGGCCCTGCTGATCGTCGGCGTGATCGTCTCCGGGATCGGGGGCAAGCTGCAGGTGGTGGCCCCGGCCGTGCGGGCCATGCCGGAGGGAGCCCCACCGCTGTGGCCGATGCTGTTCATCACCATAGCCTGCGGCGCCATCTCGGGATTCCACTCCCTGGTCTCCTCAGGAACTTCGGCCAAGCAGGTCAAACAGGAGAGTGACGCCCTGTTCGTGGGCTACGGCTCCATGGTGTTCGAGGGCGCCCTGGCCACCATCGTGATCATAGCCGTAGTTGCCGGCATCGGTATCGCCTATACAACTGCGGACGGTGCGCTGCTGACCGGGACCGCGGCCTGGACCCATCACTACGCCAACTGGGCCGGAGCGGCCGGGCTCGGATCCAAGGTCGCCGCCTTCGTTGTCGGGGGCGCCAACATGGTGGCCAGCTTCGGTATCCCCAAAGCCATCGCCATCATCGTCATGGGCGTGTTCGTGGCTTCCTTCGCCGGAACCACCCTGGACACCGCCACCCGGATCCAGCGCTACGTGGTTCAGGAGCTGGCCGGAGACGCCAGGATCGGCTTCATGCAGAACCGCTACGCAGCCACGGCATTCGCCGTGATCACCGCCGCGATTCTGGCCTTCGCCACCGGAGCCTCTGGTGCCGGTGCCATGAAACTCTGGCCCGTATTCGGCGCCACCAACCAGTGTCTGGCCGCCCTCGCGCTGCTGGCCATCACTCTGTACCTCAAGCAGAAAGGCGGGCTGCGCTACCTGGTGAGCGGTCTGCCCGCGGCCTTCATGATCGTCATGACCACCTGGGGCCTGATCTACAACGAGATCGGCTTCATCAAGACGGGCAACATGCTGCTCTCCATCGTGAACGCCGCCGTTCTACTGATCGCCCTGTGGATCGTGGCGGAAGGTCTGGGTGCCTTCTTCGGCGCCAAGTCGCTGGAAGCCCGGGCCGAAGCCTAGGCTTCGCCGATCTACCGAATACAACAGAGAGGAGACCCCTCGGGTCTCCTCTTTTCTTTTAATCCCCGTCCGGGTAGAATGCGGCCATGAGTGACGATTTTCCCGAACTGCTGCGGAGCCTCAATCGCCTGTTCTGGATCCTGACCTTCGCCGCGCTGGCGTTTTTAGCTTTGGGCTTCCTGCTGCAGCGCATGAATATAACGATCTCTCCCTCCGTCGGGAACCCGAGGGTCTGGGGAATCCTCCTGTTGACCCTCTCCGCGCTCCTGGGCGTAGCCCTGCCGATCCTGATGAGAACCATGTTCAACCGGCGGGCGGTGAGCAGCAGGCGCGTGGAGATGCCGGAGTTCGTGACCCATCAGAAGCGGCTGATCGTGGTCGCCGTATCCGCCGCCTACGTTGCCGGCATTGCCTACCTGCTGGCGCTCGCCGGCCTGTACCTGTACGGGCCGGTGCTGTGCGGACTGTACGGGATCTACAGCGCCATCCCCCAGGAGCGCAAGCTCAAGGGGGAGATGCGCTACTACGGGTTGGGCGGAAAATGAGCCGCCCCGCATGGCTGGAAGCGATTCGACGCTTTTTCCAGGATCTGCAGGTCATCAACCGCGACAAGGCCACGGAGATGCTTGAGTTCGAGGTGCTGGAGCTTCGCAACATCTTCGCCCTGCTGCTGTTCGGCTCCTTCGTCGGCATGCCCGCCCCTCCGGTGCACATCACCCTTCAGCTTCTTCCGCTCATGGAGGCAGAGGTGCGGCTCATGCTGAGGCGGATCAATGTGGCCCACGACGCCCTGGCGGAGGTGGTTTCCACACTGGGGGAGCCGTGAATCGAGCCGCAGCGTGAACGCCCGGGTACTGTTTTTCATCGGCAAGGGGGGAGTGGGCAAGTCGACCAATTCCTCCCTGTTCTCCCTGAAGATCGCGCGCAGCGGCAGGCGGGTGATCCTCAATTCCATCGATCCTGCCCACAACCTCCATGACATCTTCCGGGTACCGCTGGGTTCGAAGCCCAGGGAGATCGTTCCCGGCCTGGAGGCCATGGAAACGGACCTCGATCAATGGGTGAAGAAGTACCTCAAGGATACCGAGCGGGATTTCCGCAAGGTATACAAGTACCAGGAGGCGTTCAGCCTCCACCGCTACTTCAGGACGCTGAAGTACTCGCCGGGTCTGGAGGAATACGCAGTCCTGCTCGCCATGGTGGATACGCTGCGCCGTTTCGCCGACCGGGACTATATCGTCTTCGACACGCCGCCCACGGCGCTGACCTTGAAGTTCCTCGCCCTTCCCGACGTATCGCTGCTCTGGATGCAGGAGCTGACCCAGTTCCGCCGGCTGATCCTGGAGAAGGAGCAGATCATCACCCGGGTCAAGAAGGGGCGGGGGCAGGAGATGAGGGAACGGGACCCGATCCTCGGCAAGATCGCCGATCTGGTGGATACCTACAGGGGCATGTCGGAGCTGCTGAAGAACCCGGACACCACGCGGACGTTCCTGGTATTGAATCCGGACGAGCTGTCGCTGGCCGAATCCCTGCTTATCGGGAAAGAGCTGAAGAATCTGGGGATGAAGATCCCCTACCTGATCCTCAACAAAGCGAAGACGGACGGGGGGTTCGCAAAGCGCATCGAAAGCCACTTCCCGGACTCCCGTCTGCTGCTGCTTCCCGCGATGGAGGGGGACGAACTGACCGGGATCGACAGCCTCGACTCCGTCCGGCTTCCGCTCGATACCGGGGAGATTTGAGCAGGCGCATGCCCGGGTTTTGGCGCCCGCAACGCTGATTATACGTTGACGATCTGGACCCAGTGTTCGGGGAATTCCAGCTTGAACTGCTCTTCGAGCGCCTTCAGCGTATCCGACTGCTGAACCAGAGCGAGCAGGGTGCAGCAGCCGTGGGTGCTGTGCACCGCCCTGGTGAACACGTAGAGCTTGTTCCGCTTCTCGTTATAGCGAACCCGCTCCACCAGGCCGAGATGGGAGACCGGCAGGTTGCTCTCCTTCTCGATAACCCGGTCCAGAACGCTGTCGATCTTCCTGATCATTGCCTTGGTCATGACTTCAAAAGGAAAGCTCCGTGTCCCCCTCCTCGAAGAGGCTCTCCTCCTCGCCGAAGAACTCCTCCTCTCCCTGTTCGAACAGGTCCGTCGGAAAGTTGCCGTCATTGCGTTTGGCATAGAGCTTGGTGAGGTAGCGCACCTCCGCCATCTTTTCCGCCAGCCCGCTCTTCTCCCGGTCGAATCGCTGGAAAAAGGCAGCCGAGGAGAGCCCCGCTTCGATCTGTCCCCGGCCGTAGCCCTGGCTGTAGTAGTCCTCCAGCTCGATCAGACGGTGGTAGACCCGCTCGAATATGTAGAGGATCCTGCGCAGCTGGAGAAGGTCGCCGATCAGCTCCTTCTTCTCCTGCAGGCTCTCCATGCGCCCCCCGATTTCCCCGCGCCGCTGTTCCTCGTACCACTTGTCGAGAATGCGGTCGTTGTCCCGCAGATCTGCGTAGGCGAGGTCGAAGCGATCCTTCAGGCGCAGATATCGCCCGGCGTAGGATTGGATGGCCCGAAGGGCGTTGGACTTGAGCGCCTCGAGTCGCTCGCCGTACCAGTCCCGCCGAAAGGTCTCCAGGTCCGAAACTGCGACGGGGATCTCCCTGAAAAGCTCTCCCGGCCTCTTTTCAACCGCCGTGCCCGGTTCGGCAAACAGCTCCTGCCCGCTGTCATCGATGCAGGACACCCGGCCCTCTGCGGCCGTGACCAGGATGTCTCCGCCCGGGCTGACCGTTACGCCGAAATCCGTGCCCCGAATCCCCATGATAGCGCTCTCGGTTGCCACCTCCACGCTCTGGCGCCCCGACAGCCTGGCCACCTTGACCGACAGGCTGCCGCTGATCAGGCCGATCATCGTGTTGTCGCTGCGTCCGATCCTGTTCATCTCGAAGTGGAAGATCGTGTTGGGCGATACCCTGACGATAGCCTGCGCGCTGCGCGGGCTGTCCAACTCGACCTCCGCGTAGCCGGTCTGGTCCGTTCGCAGGAGGTCGTAGTTCTCGATCTCCATGCCGATGGAAACGTCCCAGGGAGGGATCGTCCCGCGGTCGCGGTCGATTTCCACTCCCTCCTCCAGATAGGCGATCGATCCGATCTCCGGCTGAGCCGCGGCGGGCAGCACCAGAGCCAGGGAAACAGCGATCCATGCAATCTTGCGCCTCTTCATACCTCCAGCCCCCTCCTTACACGCTTCTTGCGTTTGTAAATATATCACGGATTCTCTCGATTTTACCGGGCACCCGGCCGAAAACCCCGCGCCAGACCGCAGGGCTCTCCATGCAGAGGTAGATCGGAGCGGACAGCCTCCCGGCAAGCTCCTCGTAGAGTCTCCGGTACATCGGGCTGCGTATCTTCTGGGGATAGCGGAACTTGCCGTCCCGGCAGGGAACGAACTCCTCGTACAGGAAGGGCTGCTCGCCCAGTTTTTCCTTCAGCTCCGGCGTGTAGCGCATCGTTCCCAGGCTTATCCAGGCGATCCGTTCGGAGGGAAACTCGCTCAGGCTGTCCACCAGCCGAAGGTAGTCGTCTTCCCAGTTTCGGGAGAAAAAAACCGGATCGAGGTGGAACGCCAGGCGGTAGCCGGCGGCCAGAACCTTGCGCGCCGCCTGGAGCCGCTGCGACAGGCTGCTGGCCCGGGGCTCCCAAGCCTCGATGCAGGCCGGCGGATTCACGGAGAACCCGATCACCGCCCCGCCCTTCGGCTCCACATCCAGGAGATGGTCGACGAAATGGGTCTTGGTCTTCAGCTCGAAATGAACGTTGGGAAATGCCGCGAGGGCGGTGATGAACGTTTCCGACAGGCGGAAGAGGGGATCGAGCAGCAGGGAGTCCCCGACCTCGCCGGTTCCGGCGCGTATCGTTCGATCCCCGTTCCGGCGCGCCAGCTCCTGCAGCCGCTCGATCGACCGTTCCGGCTCCAGGTACACGGTGAGGGGGGCGAAGTTCAGATAGCTCTCCATGATGCAGTATCTGCAGCCCAGCGTGCAGCCCAGGTACAGGTCCACGGTGATGTAGTTGCAGCACAGCTGTCCCCGCGAACCGGGGCAGCGGGTCACCGTTTTGCCCCGGGGGCTTCCCACGAACAGGGTGTGGCTGTTCAGATCATGCTGCGGGATCTCCCGTCTGCTTTTCACGATGCGCAGCTCGACCCCGCGCAGCTGCCTCATGGCGCGGTGCAGATAGGGGGAGCCGGCCACGGTCTGTTCGGCGTACACCCTGCGGATCAGCTCAGTGTAGAAGCTCGAACAGGGCATCTATTCGTCCTTCCAGGGAGCGCAGCGCGTTGAGCTTGCGGGCCAGGGTTTTCGGGCTGTTGAACTCGAACTCGACTGTAAAGGCCTCCCCCTCGTAGTACGGAGGAGGATGCAGCCGCACCCCGCTGCCCTTGAGCAGCTCCCGTTCCAGAGCCGAGAAGCGCTCCTCCAGGGCGCTCAGGGTGGGAAAGCGCAGCCGGTGGATCGTTTCGAAGGGCTTCGGGTCCTCCAGCGCCCGCCTCGCCAGGGAGGAGATATCCCGCCCGGAAAGCTTGAGCCTGCCCCCGACCTCGAACAGCTCGTTCAGGAACTGCCGCCGCCGGCTGAAGCTCAGGGGACTCGACCCCAGGCGGGCAAAAACATCTTCCGGCAGGCTCTGGACCCGGGCCGCGCTCCTCAGGTCGATCTGCCCTTCCTCCACCAGCCGCTTGAGCTCCCCGGGCAGCGCGGAGAAGGAGGCGATCCTGTCGGCGATCCGGGGGTCCGGGTGGTTTTCGATCAGGGGACTCAGCTCCTGCAGCAGTTCGGGCCGGCCCTCAGAGGCGGCCAGGAAGCCCAGCATCTTCTCCTTTTCCCTCCAGCTGTAGCTCCCCGCCCGATTCTCGAGCTTCAGGGCCAGGGCGAGCAGCTGCGCCGCGGGGCACGAGGGTATGATCAGGCAGCTCAGCTGGCGCACTTTCTGGCTCTGAGCCGCGCGCAGAATGTGGAACCCCCATATCAGCGTTTCGGCGCAGATCGGCAGAGGGGGGTACAGCCCCTTCAGTATGAGCTCGGGCGCCGGTGCCCGGCGGCCGCTGAAGATATCCAGTTCCCTGCCGAGAGCATCGATTTCCGCCGTGGTGAAGAGCCGGAAGCCTGCCATGAATCCAGAGTAGCAGAGTCGACCGCATTATCCAAGGGAGCGAGTGAATCGGGGAGGCGGATCTGCCGATACGATCATTGATGGCTCG